>DIVM01000221.1 GCA_002435835.1 Firmicutes bacterium UBA6132 | reverse complement strand
AAATTGCACCACTTCTAATAATGACTAAGCTTGAACAATTTAAATATGAAGATGCAACAGCCATAGCATTAGTAATGTTGGTAGCTTCGTTTATAATATTACTGCTTATAAATATGATTCAGTCATATGTTAATAAAATTACCAATAATTAGAGGTGAATTATGAAAACTAAAGCAACAAAAAATATTTTAATTTCCATAAGTGTATTATTCATTATAATTATGTTAGTAATCCCTTTGATAGCTGTAATAGTTTATTCACTACAAGATGGAATAGAAGAATATAAGATGGCTATATTCGATAAGTATACAATAAAAGCGTTACAGCTAACCATACTTGCAACGGTATCTGCTGTTGTAATAAATACTTTCTTTGGTATATTTGCAGCTTGGACAATTACAAAGTTTAATTTTCGAGGTAAGCATTTTCTTACAACTTTGATAGACATTCCATTTGCAATTTCACCAGTTATAGCAGGTTTAATATACATATTAGTGTTTGGACGAATAGGTTGGGCTAATGATTTTCTTCAAGCTTATGATATAAAAATAGTATTTGCAGTTCCTGGAATTATTTTAGCTACTATTTTTGTAACTTTTCCTTTTGTATCAAGAGAGATAATACCAGTTCTTAATGCACAAGGAAAGGATGAAGAGGAAGCAGCAGCACTGATGGGTGCAGGTGGATTTAAAATATTTACAAAGATTACATTACCACACATCAAATGGGCACTTTTATATGGAATTATATTATGTACAGCAAGGGCAATGGGGGAATTTGGTGCAGTATCAGTTCTTTCAGGACATTTAAGAGGGAAGACTAATACACTTCCGTTGCATATAGAAATGTTATATAACGAATTCCAATTATCATCAGCTTTTGCAGTTTCATCTATTTTGGTTATTATGGCAGTGATTATTTTAATACTTAGAACTATTGTTGAATATAAAGGGAAAAAGGCTGGTGAATGATGATGTATGTAGAACTTAAAAATATTAATAAATTATTTGGAAATTTTAAAGCATCGGATAATGTGAATTTTGAGATTGAAAAGGGAAAATTAATAGGTTTATTAGGACCAAGTGGTAGCGGCAAGACAACAATACTTCGCATGATAGCAGGTTTAGAAACACCTGACTCGGGCGATATTTTTGTTGATGGTGTTCGTATAAATGATACGCCACCCAGCAAAAGAGGAATTGGTTTCGTATTCCAAAATTATGCATTGTTTCGTTATATGAGTGTTTTTGATAATATTGCTTTTGGGTTACAAGTTCAGAAACAAAATAAAAAGTTTATTAAGGAAAGAGTATTAGATCTTATAAAATTAATTGGGTTAGAAGGAATGGAACATAGGTATCCAAGTCAGCTATCTGGTGGGCAGAGGCAGAGGGTAGCTTTTGCTAGAGCTTTAGCTCCCAGTCCTCACTTGCTTCTCTTAGATGAGCCTTTTGCTGCTATTGATGCCAAAGTAAGGCAAGAACTTAGAATTTGGTTAAAAGAAATGATAGAAAAAGTTGGGGTTACAAGCATTTTTGTTACTCATGATCAGGAAGAAGCAATAGAAGTTGCAGATGAAATAATTATAACTAATCGTGGAAAAGTAGAGCAAAAAGGTTCTCCTATTGAAATATATAAAAAACCTGCAACACCATTTGTAGCACAGTTTATCGGTCAATCTACAGTTTATGAAAATAATGAGAATAAAATCCAATTAAAAGGATTTGAAATGATAAAAAGTAATGAGAAAGCTGTTATTAGGCCAGAATTTGTGCAAATAACAAAGCTTGGAAAATTGAAACATTATATGAGTGCTGCAGAAGAAGGAAGAGTTGAAAAAATATCTTTCCGTGGAAGTTATCTCGAAGTAAATGTAAAAGTTAAAGATATTATTTTGACGTCAAACAGGTCCTTAGAAGATGAAATTATTGAAGTTGGTGAAATGGTTAACGTACAAATTTATCGTTTATATGTATTTAATGAAAGTAAAACGTATTTACTTGAAAACAGTGCCATGGCTGATAATAATTATATATATATTTAAGGAATTATTTTGTGACAGCTTAGGAGGTTTTAAGATTGAAAAATGAAATAAAAATAAAACAGTTAAAAACAGATGTCCTTATTATTGGAGGAGGAACTGCTGGATGCTATTCTGCATTAACAATTAAAGAACATTCGACTGCTTCAATAATTATAGCTGAGAAAGCTAACATAAAAAGAAGTGGATGTCTGGCAGCAGGTGTAAATGCAATTAATGCTTATATTGTAAAAGGAAGAACACCGGATGATTATGTGGATTATGCAAAAAATGATGCAGAAAATATTGTAAGGGAAGATTTACTTTTAACAATGTCTCAAGGGCTTAACCGTGTGACTGAAAAATTAGAAGATATGGGCTTAGTTATTTTAAAAGATGAAAATGGTGAGTATGTTGCCAGAGGAAACCGAAATATTAAAATAAATGGTGAGAATATAAAACTTATTTTATCCGATGCAGTAAACAATTTGAAGCATGTAACTGTTTTAAACCAAGTCAATATAATTGATTTTATTGTAAAAGATAAAAAAATATTTGGAGCTTTTGGAATTGGTGTAAATGATAATGTTTTATATGAAATAAGAGCAAAATCAGTTATATGTGCAACAGGTGGAGCATCAGGTTTGTACAAGCCTAATAATCCAGGATTTTCAAGACATAAAATGTGGTATCCGCCATTTAATACTGGTGCTGGATATGCTATGGGAATTCGTGCAGGTGCAGAGATGACAACATTTGAAATGCGTTTTATTGCACTTAGATGTAAAGATACAATTGCTCCAACTGGAACCATTGCCCAAGGCGTTGGTGCAAGTCAGATAAATTCAAATGGTGAAATATATGAAAAAAAATATGGCATCAAAACTTCTGAAAGAGTTTATGGAACTGTAAAAGAAAATCAGGAAGGAAGAGGTCCTTGTTACTTAAGAACAGAAGGAATTACTCCTAAACAAGATGAAGAGTTAAAGAAAGCATATTTAAATATGGCACCTAGTCAAACACTGAAGTGGATAGAATCTGGTAAAAACCCAAGTGAACAAAACGTAGAAATAGAAGGGACGGAGCCATATATAGTTGGTGGACATACAGCAAGCGGATATTGGATTGATACAAAACGAGCAACTACAATAAAAGGACTTTATGCAGCAGGTGACGTTGCAGGAGGATGTCCGCAGAAATATGTTACAGGAGCATTAGTAGAAGGGGAAATTGCTGCAGAATCTGCTTTAGATTATATAGCTAATTGTAAAGATAGTTATTTATTTTATGAATTAGAAGAAAATTTATTAATAAATGTTAAAAAGAAAGAAATTGAAACAATTTTGAATTATGAAGATTCTACTTTTACAGTTGAGCAATTGGAAGAAGCAATGCAAAAAGTAATGGATTCATATGCAGGTGGCATTGGAAACAACTATCAATTTAATGGTAATCAGCTTAATTTAGCAGATGAGAAAATTGATCAAATAATAAAACTTAGTGAAGAACTATCAGCGAAAGATATGCACGAGCTTATGTTTGTTTATGAGTTGAAGGAACGTCTTATAGTGTGTAAAACAGTTATTGCTCATTTAAGAGCGAGAAAAGAAACAAGATGGCATAGTTTTGCAGAGAATTTAGATTATCCTAATAAAAGTGACCAGTGGTTAAAATACGTAAATTCAAAATTAGTTGACGATAAAATACAAATTATATTTAGAGAATTAGTTGGGCGAGGTGAAACTTTTGAGCATAGCTATTAATAAAACAAGATGTGTAGGATGTAAAAAATGCTTATCTGTTTGTCCTGGGAGCTTATTAAAGGAAGGTGAAAATAAAAAAGTATTCATTAAATACCCAAAAGATTGCTGGGGATGTTCATCATGTATTAAAGAATGTGAGTTTAAAGCCATTTCTCTGTATCTTGGAGCTGATATAGGTGGAAGAGGAAGTAAGTTAACAATTGATAATGAAGGTGATATTGTTCACTGGGTTATAGAAGAAAAAAGTGGTAAAAAGCATATTATTGATGTAAATAGAAAGGATTCTAATAAATATTAGCGCTTTAAAATTTAAATTGCAATTATAACTAATGGACAAATAAAAGACAGGAGATATAAATATGAGTGAATTATCGCATCTTGATGAATTAGAAGCGGAAGCAATATATATAATCAGGGAAGTTGCAGCAGAGTGTGAAAATCCAGTTATGCTTTATTCTATAGGTAAAGACAGTTCTGTAATGCTACACCTTGCCCTAAAGGCGTTTTATCCTGAAAAACCACCATTTCCGTTCATGCATATTGATACAACATGGAAGTTTAAGGAAATGACTGAATTTCGTGATAAAAAAGCAAAAGAATTAGGTATTGAAATGCTTGTTTATAGAAATGAAGAAGCTATTAAGCAAGGTATCAATCCATTTGATCATGGATCTGCTTATACAGATATTATGAAAACACAAGCTTTAAAACAAGGCTTGACTAAGTATGGATTTACAGCAGCTTTCGGAGGAGGTCGCCGTGATGAAGAGAAATCTCGTGCAAAAGAAAGAATTTTTTCTTTTCGTAATGAAGCTCACGCATGGGATCCTAAAAATCAGAGACCTGAGATGTGGAAACTATATAATACTAAAATTAACAAAGGTGAGAGTATAAGAGTTTTCCCTATTTCAAACTGGACAGAAAAAGATATTTGGCAATATATAAAACGTGAAAATATAGAAATTGTTCCATTATATCAAGCTAAGGTACGCCCTGTTGTATACCGTGATGGCAATATTATAATGGTAGATGATGATAGAATGAAATTAAAACCTGGGGAAAAAGTAGAGCATAAAAAAGTTAGATTTAGAACTCTTGGTTGCTATCCTTTAACTGGAGGATGTGAATCTGATGCTGTATCTTTAGATGAGATTATAGAAGAAACTCTTAGTGCTGTATCTTCTGAAAGAACAACTCGTGTAATTGATAATGAAGCAGCAGGCAGTATGGAAAGAAGAAAAAGGGAGGGATATTTCTAATATGAATGGATTATTAAAGTTTATAACATGCGGAAGTGTAGATGATGGAAAATCAACTTTAATTGGACATATTTTATATGATGCTAAGCTTATATATGCAGATCAAGAAAAAGCATTAGAATTAGACAGCAAAGTTGGAAGCCGAGAAGGTGCTATTGATTATTCTTTATTGTTGGACGGTTTAATTGCTGAACGTGAACAGGGTATTACAATTGATGTAGCATATAGATATTTTACAACAAACAAACGCAGTTTTATTGTAGCTGACACTCCTGGTCATGAGGAATATACCAGAAATATGGCAGTAGGTGCATCATTTGCTGATCTTTCAATTATTCTTGTTGATGCAAAACAAGGTGTTCTTGTACAGACAAAAAGGCATGCAAGAATTTGTGCATTAATGGGTATAAAACATTTTGTTTTTGCAGTAAATAAAATGGATTTAATTAAATATGATCAATTGCGTTTTGAAAATATTGCAAATGAAATAAAAAAATTAGCAGCAGAACTTACTTTAGAAAGTATAAAAATTATTCCTTTATCTGCTACAGAAGGAGATAATTTAACAACAAAATCAGAAAATATTCCTTGGTATGATGGAGAACCCTTATTTACATATCTTGAAAATGTTGATGTAACAAGCACATTTGAAGAAGATGGATTTTATATGCCAGTTCAAAGGGTATGTAGACCAAATCATACTTTCAGAGGTTTTCAAGGACAAATTGAATCTGGAATTGTTTCAGTAGGTGATGAAATCATTACACTTCCAAGCAATGAAAGAGCAGTAGTAAAAAGTTTACACATAACAGATAAAAATGTTGATATAGCTAAAAAAGGTCAGCCTGTTACTATACAGTTAAATAAGGAAGTTGATGTATCAAGGGGATGTGTACTAACAAAAAATACAAATATTGAAACAAGCAAATTATTTACAGCAACAATTCTTTGGATGGATGATTCAGAATTAACTGAAGGTAAGGATTATTTTGTAAAATTGGGAACTAAAATGTTACCTGGAGTTGTTACTGAAATTAAATATAAAATCGATGTAAATACAGGCGATCACATACCTGCTAAGTTTTTAAAGAAAAATGAAATTGCGGTATGTAATATTTCGATTTCTGAAAATATTGTAGTAGATAAATTTAATTCTCATAAAACATTAGGAGAATTAATATTAATTGATCGTATAACTAATATGACATCAGCATGTGGAGTTGTAGAAAATATTATAAAAAAATCGGATAGCGCAAATAAACAGGATACTTTCCAATTTAACGGGCTTAGTGCAAGAGGAGATGTTTTTGAAGAATTTTACTATAATTTAGATATTTTAACAATATCCAAATATAAACCTGTGCAAAATTCTTATACAGTTAAAGATGAAATTCCGATTAAAGGGGATAGCTATGAATATCCGGAGAGTTTTGATATTTTAATACTTCGTGATAAAATTGCAATTAATATTAGAAATAAGAAAATTAGTGAAATTAAATTAATAGGTGATTATAAATACACAGGGTTCCCAATTACAAATGGTAGAGGTTTTGCAGTAAATGCTTATTCGCAAGAAGAAGTTGATGTGTTTTTAAATGAACATAATGAAGTTAATGAAAAAAGTGAAGTAAATTTCTTTGATAAATGGATTAGTTTTGAGAAATATCGTAAAATTGCATTTAATAATAACTTCTGGGTAATATAGTAAATCAAAGTAAAAATTTAATATGATTTAGTATGGAACTTTAAAGAGAATTGAATAAAACTATAATAGGTGTTAAAATAGATGCTAAGACAAAATTGGCTTAGCATCTATTTTTATAATACATATTGTAAAATAAATATTGAAGGAGTAAATAAAATGAAAAAAATATTGGTAGAGCAACTTGATGAAAAAATAGAGCATGCAAAAGAATTATATAGTAAAGAAATTACTGAATTTAAAGAAATCGGTCACAAGTTTTTAAATGAAGAAATTACTAGTGCCCAATTTAAAGGTACATCAGGTGGAATCGGTGTTTATGCACAAAGAAGCCAAAAAGAATTTATGATCAGATTAAGGGTTTTATCAGGTGTATTGGATTATAAAACTCTTAAATTAATCCATGATTTTGCTCATGAATACTCTTTAGGTTTTGTTCATCTAACCACAAGACAAGCTATACAACTTCATGATTTACAATTTGGCCATATCATAGAAATAATGAAAAAAAGTATAAATAATGATCTATTTACTCGTGGAGGTGGGGGAAATTTCCCTCGTAATGTTTCTCTTTCTCCTCTTTCAGGCGTTGAAAAGAATGAAGCCTTTGATGTTACACCATACGCTATTTTAGTAAATAAATATTTTCTTTCTCAAATGAATACATATAAATTACCAAGAAAGTTTAAAGTTGCTTTTTCAAATAGTTCAGATGACAGTGCCAATGCTTCTATTGCAGATATTGGCTTTTTAGCAGTAAAAAAAGATGAAAATCAATATTTTAAATTATATATTGGTGGAAGTCTCGGACCTAATGGGGATATAGCTGTTCCTTATGGAGAACTAATTAGTCCTAAGGATATTCTTTATCATATAGAAGCAATTCTTAGTTTATTTAAAGAAGAGGGAGACTATGAAAACAAAGGAAAAGCGAGAATGCGGTTTATCGTAAAACGCATGGGTAAAGAGGCTTTCCTTGAATGTTATAACAAACATTTAGAAAAGATAAAAGAAACGCAAATTTTAGATTTTGTATATAAAAATGATTATCAAGTTAAGGAAGTAAATATTGAAGTAACAGAAGTAGATAAATTTGATAATAATTATGATATTATTCCTCAAAAACAAAAGAATTTATACAGTGTGGAAATTCATCCCCAAGGCGGACTTTTAAAAACAAAGGATTTAAAAAATATTCTTATGTTTATAGAAAAGTTGCCAGATGTGCAAATCCGTCTTAGCATGGAAGAAAGTATGTTTATAAGAAATTTAACAAAAGAACAAGCCAATGAGTTATTGGAAATTACGAAAAATTTCAGAAATACAACAAGATTAAACCGTAGCGTAAGCTGTATTGGAGTTCCAACTTGTCAAATAGGAATCCAAAACAGTCAAGAACTTTTAGCTAATATTTTAGAATATTTCAAAGAAAAAGGATTGAATGAAGATATTTTGCCATCAATTCACATTTCAGGATGTGCAAATTCATGTGCAAGACATCAAGTAAATATAATTGGTTTCCAAGGAAAGAAAAAACGTATAAATGATGAAATAATAGATGTTTATTCACTTTATTTAAATGGAAACACTAATTTAGAAGATACACACTTAGCCAATGAATATGGGGATTTAATAGAAAGTTACATTCCGGAATTTTTATATGAATTAGCTATTCGTATAAAAGAAAGTAATTTAGAATATATTAAATTTATGAACTCTAATATAGAAGAAGTTGATACTCTTTTAAAAAAATATATAGTATAAAAACAAACATTTTTGTTATTTACCTGAATTGCTTATTTTTATTCAACGTGTACGTAATATTGAATATATTAATATAGATTATATATTAAAGGAGAATATTATGTACATTCATGTAGTAAATAGAGGAGATGTTATGTGGAAATTAGCAGATTATTATCATTCGACAATTCCACAAATATTGGAAGCTAATGGCATGACTAATCCAAATCAATTATTAATTGGCCAGTCACTAGTAATTCCTTCAGAAGATTATTACTTATATAAAATAAGACCTAAAGATACATTATGGAACATAGCAAACAAGTATAAAGTAACTGTAAATGAAATATTATTAAATAATACTATTGAGAATCCTAATAATTTAATAGTTGGAACATTAATAAATATTCCTCAAAAACCTAAACCAACTATAGAAGTAAATGGATATACTTATATGTTTGGAGATGATGCTGCATCTATAATAAATGAAGTAGGGGATTATTTAACTTATATGTCTCCTTTTGCTTATCTTATTCGTCAAGATGGAACATTACAGCCAATTAAAGATGATGCAGTTATAAATGCTGCTATACAAAACAACACATTACCAATGATGTGTATTACAAACTTTTCATTAACTTCAAGAGGAGAAAATCTTGCAAGCGTAGTATTAAATAACCCTCAAATAGTTGAAGCATTGCAAAACAATATATTAAGCACTATGCGAAATAAAAGATATGTAGGAGTAAATATAGATTTTGAAAATGTGCTCCCTAAAGACAGAGAAGCATATAATAATTTTTTAGCAAGCACTGTAAATTTGTTTCACAGGGAAGGTTATTTTGTTTCAACTGCTTTAGCTCCAAAAGAAAGTGCAGAACAAAGAGGCGTTTTATATGAGGCGCATGATTATCCATTTCATGGAAGAGTAGCAGATTTCGTTGTATTAATGACATATGAATGGGGTTGGAGGGGTGGTCCGCCTCAAGCTATTTCTCCTATTGATAAAATGAGAAGTGTACTGGAATATGCAGTATCGGTTATGCCTCGCGATAAAATATTAATGGGATTTCAAATTTATGCAAGGGACTGGGTTTTACCACATGTGCAAGGACAAATAGCTGAAACATTCAGCGAGCAAGAAGCTATGAGAAGAGCGTATAAATATGATGCAATAATTCGATATGATGAAAAAGCTCAATCACCATATTTTAATTATAAAGATGAGCAAGGAAGACAGCACGAAGTTTGGTTTGAAGATGCAAGAAGTGCACAAGCAAAATTTGATTTAGCCAAAGAATTTAATTTAAGAGGAATAAGTTATTGGGCATTAGGATATCCATTCCCACAAAATTGGGTTCTCCTTGATTATAATTTCGACATATTAAAATTGTAAAATTGTAAAATTTTAACTCTTTTGGAATCCTTGATTTTTTTTGTAAGAAATACTATAATGTGATTGTACCAGTTTGTGAAACGCCTTTCTGGTAAAGAACATAATATTTTAAAAAAATTAAATTAGGAGGTCTAATTGAAAAATTTATTTTTTTATGATACTGTAATTGGAAAAATAGGCATTGCAGATGATGGTAATGTTATTACAAATATATATTTTGAAAATGAAACAGGTGCTAAAGAAACCCAAATAAATGAAACGCCTCTGATTAAAGAAGCAGGTAATCAACTTAAAGAATATTTTGAAGGAAAAAGAAAATCATTTGATTTAAAAATAGAACCGGTTGGTACAGAATTTCAAAAAAGCGTATGGCAAGCTTTGCTGGATATACCATATGGTGAATTAAGGAGTTATAAAGATATTGCAATAGCTGTTGGAAACGAAAAAGCAAGCAGAGCAGTTGGAATGGCAAACAATAAAAACCCTATTTCAATTATAATTCCATGCCATAGAGTAGTTGGGTCAAATGGTAAATTAGTAGGTTATGCAGGTGGGTTGGATATAAAAGAATTACTATTAAATATAGAAAAAAATAATATATAAAATTTTCCATAGATTTTCTCAAAGAAAAATTAAATTAATAAATTAAATGAATATAGTTAAAAATACTATATTATCAGACTGTTTACAAACACTTAAGATGTCATTATGAAGCAGTGAAGAATCTTTTTATTATTGAAATAACAAGATCCTTCGCTATCGCTCAGGATTACAAAAAAAATAGTTTCACAAAACAAATCTGATAATCTATATTTTATTGACTGTAATATAAAATTATGCTATCATTTAAACATATTATAAAGATATGATACATATGAATAGAGTGGATATATTAAATATATTTAAACATGAATTGAAAAAATGTAACTAAATAACTGATGGGATAACGATTTACTGATGTAATTATATTTGCATTATATATTTTTACAATGGAGGCTACATTGGATAAATTAAATGAAAAATATAATACATTAAAGAAATACATAGCTAAACTTGAAAACGAAGGAAGGTATATATATGTACAATGATATTGTTTTAGATCATTTTTCTGACCCGCGAAATGTTGGAGAAATTGCAGATGCAAATGGTATAGGACATGTAAATAATGCAGCAGACGGCGATAAAATAACAATATACATTAAAGTAGAAAATAATATATTAACAGATGTAAAGTTTAAAACTTTTGGATGTGGCGCTGCTATAGCTGCAAGCAGTATGGTTACAGTTCTGGCAAAAGGTAAAACCTTATCTGAGGCATTGGAAATTAAGAATGAGGATGTTTCATTTGCTTTAGGGGGGCTTCCTGAAAATAAATTAAAATGTTCTAATACTGCTGCAGATGCTCTACATAGTGCAATATCTGATTATAAACTTAGGGAGTGATTTATTATGATTTTATCTAAAGAACAGATAAATAGATATTTAAGACATATTATTATACCTGAAATTAGCGGACAAGGTCAAAAGAAGTTATTAGAATTTTCTGTATTAATATATGGTGAAACAGTTGAGGAAATATCTCCTATGATATATTATCTTGCTGCAACGGGCATTGGAAATATAATATGTAATTTACATAATGTACAGGGCGTTGAATCTTTAATAAGCAATATTAACGATTATAATCCTGATATTTGTCTTAAACTTAATAATGAAAATGAAAATAATGATGAAGTAAAATTTAGAATTTTTTTCGGAAATATTAACTATATTACAAATTTTAAGAAAACCCTATCAGTAAAAAATAATATTTTTATACCTTCCATTATTTCTGTATATAACGAATGGAATAGCATAATTACTTATTTTGATAATGATATTAGCCTAAATCATTTTATAAATAATTTAAGTAATGAATATACGACCTTAAATAATATTAATAAAGATAATTGTAGCAATATTATTTCATATTCAATTTTAGGTACACTTTGTGCTATAGAATGTTTTAAAAGATGTTTACAAATTGGGCAAATACAAAATGACAATTTGTATTTAGATTTATTTTCAATGGAATTTAATAATATAGAACAAAATAATTTACCATCTTTTATAAAAAAATTATGTGCTGTAAATTATGATAACATAAATTATAACCATATAAAAGAAGTAATGTCAAAGTCAAAAGTTCTTATAGTTGGAGCAGGGGGTTTAGGTGCTCCTGCTGCATATAACTTAGCATTAGCAGGGGTTGGTACAATAGGCTTAATAGATAATGATAAAGTTGAATTAAGTAATCTTAACAGACAAATAATTCATTCGGTTTCACGTATAGGAATGCCAAAAGTGGAATCAGCAAAAATATTTTTAAAAAATATCAATCCTGACTTAAATGTAAAAACTTATATGGATTATTTAAATTTAGAAAATATTACGGAAATTATAAATGATTATGATATTGTTATATCTGCAGTGGATAATATTCAAACAAGATATCTTTTAAATGACGCTTGTATTTTTGCTAATAAGCCTTTAGTAGAAGCAGGAGTATTGAAGTTTAATGGGACAAATACTACAATTATACCAAATGAAGGTCACTGTTATAGATGTTTGTTTCCAAACTTAGGCGCAGGTAGCGGTGCTTCATGTTCTGAAACAGGCGTTTTAGGGCCAGTACCTGGAATAATGGGGTTTATACAATCAGCTGAAGTTATTAAAATAATTGCTAAAATAGGAATAACATTAAAAAATAAAATACTTATGTTTGATGCAATAGATTTTGATTTTATGATTGTTAATTTAGAAAGAAATCCAAACTGCCCTGTATGTGGTAAAAATCCAAGTATAACAACTCTTCAAACATATGATTTTACATGCAAAACAAAGGAAGACATATGATATAATTTATACAAAATTTTTGGAGTTACTTTTATAGTAACTCTTTTTTTAGTTTAACAATCTACTGCATTTTAAAATTAGATTTTTAATAATTTTTGTCGAAAATTTATTTCTTTCATACTTGACATAAGAATAAATTTGAGCTATGATTTAAGTAGTTATGATAACTACATATAGTTGTTATTGAAAAAGGTGGAACGATGATAAATAATTTAGAATTATATGAATACAGCAAGACAATGATCGAAGTAAAACTCACTTTATGGGATGATTTACCTGATTTTGCAATCTATAGTGACCAGATGTTACAGATTGTAACTGATGAAATATCCTTTATGCAAATTGGGGATGAAAAGCTTATTACTAAAAGCATGGTGAACAATTATGTAAAATGGGGGATGATGCCTAAACCAGTTAAGAAGAAGTATGAAAAGATTCATATTGCATACGTTATAATAATTACCATACTTAAACAGATACTTCCAATCACAAAAATTAAAGATGGAATTCAATTGCAGATTGCTTTACAAGGAAATGAAAAAACAGCATATGATTCTTTTTGTGAAGCATTTGAAGAGTCAATGCGAAAAGTTTTTGTTCCAATTTTAGAAAAAGATAGTCCTTATGTATTTGAGAAAAGGGAAATACAATATGAAAAACTTGCTATTTCTTCCATTACTTCAGCATTATCTAATAAACTTTTAACTGAAAAAATTATAGAAACAAAAATTAAAAGAATATAAATCTCGCCAAATCAAAAGGAGAATATTATGAATGAAAATAAAATTGCAATACTGACAGATTCTTGCTCGGATGTACCTCGAAATTTATTGGAAAGATTTCATATTTATGAGATGGCACTTAGTATAAATTATAAAGACAAATCTTATCGTGACAGAGTTGATATTACACCAGAAGAAGTGTATGAAAATCTACAAACTGAAATACCACATACAAGTTTGCCAACTATTGGTGAAATGCATGAGATAATAGATAGAATCATAGGGGACGGATATAATCACATAATTATTCCCGTAATCTCTTCAGGATTGAGTGGAACATGTAAAGCAATTGAAATGGTTTGTGAGAATTATAAAAATATTAAAACTAAAGTTATAGATACAAAAAATATAGGGCTTGGTTCTGGTTTTCTGCCCATATATGCAGCACAATTACTTGAAAAAAATTTAAACTTTGAAGAAATAGTTAATAAAGTAGAAAATAAAATTGAAACTTCAAATATATACTTCAGTTTACAAACTCTACATTATCTTGTAAAAGGTGGAAGGTTAGGCCGTGTAGAAGGAATGATTGGAAGCGTACTTCAAGTTAAGCCAATCATTACTTGTGACAAAGATGGAGTTTATTATACAGTAGAAAAAGTACGAGGAAGAAAACAAAGTATTAATAAGCTCATAGAAATAGTACAGAACGAAATAAAGGATAAGAAAAACTATTATCTTGCTATTTGTCATGGATTTGCTCAAGAAGAAGCTGATAAAATCAGAGAAAAAATGCAGCCATATATAGATAATGCAACAATATATATGGAAGGACAAATTTCTCCTGCTCTTGGTGTTCATACAGGACCGGGACTTATTGGTATTGGATGTTTCAATTTGGATGATTGATTAAAAATAATATTAACATATGCTAAAGTTTACGTGCCATTATAATGATGAGGAGAATTAATGTCAGATATAAAACTAATAAATATAAAAGAAAGTATACTTAAAGATAATAACCATGATGCAGAATTTCTTCGAGCAAAATTGGCAAGAGAAAATGTCTTTATGCTTAATATAATGGCATCACCGGGAGCAGGCAAAACAAGTTTAATTATTGCAACACTTAAAGTTTTACAACATAAATACCGTATTAGTGTAATTGAGGGAGATATAGACTCCATGGTTGATTCGGAAAAAATAGTACAGAACGGTGGTCACGCTGTTCAAATACATACTGGTGGCGACTGCCACCTTGATGCTTTTATGATAAAATCTGCTGTTGATACTATGAATCTAAGCGATTTTGATTTATTATTTATTGAAAATGTAGGAAATCTTGTTTGCCCAGCAGAATTTGATACTGGTGCAAATCTAAAGGTTATGATACTCAGCGTCCCAGAAGGTGATGATAAAATTCTCAAATATCCCCTTATGTTTCAAGTTTGTGACGCATTGATTATAAATAAAATTGATTGTATAACAATGTTTGATTTTGATTTTGAAGCTCTAAAAAATCGTGCAGCATTAGTAAATCCTAAAATGAAGTTATTTGAAGTTTCTGCCAAAACAATGGAAGGAATAACCGAATGGAGTGACTGGCTTTCTGAGCAAATTAATGATTATAAGTCCCGACTGATTTGAAAGGAGCGCTGTCTTATCCACGAATTACCTTTAACCCAAAAAATTTTAGATATAGCATTAAAATCTGCGGAAAAGAATCAAGCTAAAAAAATAGTGGAGGTTTGTCTCAAAGTTGGGGATTTGAGAGATTTCGTTGAAGAGGTAACCCAAAAATATTGGGATTATTTAAGTATTGGTACAATAGCAAATGGAGCGAAAATAAAGTTTGAACGAGTGCCTGTTTCTGCAATTTGCCACAGTTGTGAAAATATTTTTCATTTTGAATGGCGTGCAAAAGATAAACTTTGCTGTCCATTATGTGGGAATTCAGATACTGAGCTGTACTCTGGAACAGAGCTTGAAGTAAAGGAAATTTCAATTTCATAATAAAAGAAGTTGAGTAGGAAGAAATAATGGAAAATGATTTATATTATAAGTTAGCAAAACATTTAGACAATTTACCAGGTGGTTTCCCAGAAACTGAAAGTGGAGTGGAACTACGTATATTGAAACGATTGTTTACTCCTGATGATGCTGAACTTGCATTATCGCTGTCTCTGATTGCAGAAGAGCCTCATGTGATCGCTCATCGAGCTAAAATTTCCGTAGAGGAAGCTCAAATACGTTTAAACCATATGGAGAAAAAAGGTCTTATATATGGTACTCATTATAAAGATAGTCCTCCAAAATATACTGCATTGCAATTTATAGTAGGAATTTGGGAATTCCAAGTTAATAAACTAACTCCTGAGCTTGTCAGAGATGTTGATGAATACATGCCATACTGGGTTAACACTGACGTGTGGAAAAAGGTGCCACAAATTCGCTCAATCCCAATAGGAGAAGCAGTAGATTCAAATTTAGAAATAATGTCTTATGAAGAGGCTATAAAATTAGTTCAAACACAGGATAAGATAACAGTATCACTTTGTATTTGCAGAACAGAACAACGTATGTTAAAAAAGGGTTGTGACAAACCTTTAGAAACTTGTTTGTCTTTTGGATCCGGT
>DIVM01000159.1 GCA_002435835.1 Firmicutes bacterium UBA6132 | reverse complement strand
CTTTAAACTCATTGTTTGTCAAAGCATCTAACATATCATTTTCAATTCTATTTTCCATAAATTGTTTTGAGTTTTTTAAACCATTATAAATAGCAATGTCGCTTTTGTAACCTCCTTTTATATTTTCCTTAGCAATTTTAGAGTTATCTATAGCCGTGAAAATATTTTCATCATTTCTAATAATATATATACCTGTAGACACAATTGGTTTTATATTTATTTTTTTCCAAACTTTTAAATTTTCAATTTGATTAACTATATTATTTATTTTCTTAATATTCTTATTGATGTCACCATCATATTTCATTAAAATTAAGAAATTGTCACCGTCTTCTTTTCCATATACATCATCCCTAAGATTTTCATTTAATACATTGCCTATTTTACTTAGTATTTTATCTCCTGTGTTATGTCCATGCATTTGATTAATTATTTTAAACTTATCTATGTCTAAATGAATTAAAACAAACTTATTTTTTTTATTATTTAGTTTAATATTTGCATCTCTTATAAATTTACTTCTAAAACTTACATTACTTACTTTATCGATTTCAAAAATTAAAGAAAATTTATTTTTATTTAAAAAACTTTCTTTAATTACTTTTATTAAAATCAGTATTAAAAAACACAGAGCAATCACTAAAAAAGCATATATGAAATAAGACAAAATCAAATAATTAAATTCTTCAAATGTAACTTTATCTTTTATAATTGCATATGTTCTAATTGTTTTTGCAAAGAAAATTATGGCTATAATTATGGATGCTACGGAAAAATATTTTGCAAAATACACAAACTTATACCCTTTATCTGTTTCAGGTGTTTTCAAAGTCATTTTTCACCGCCAAACAATATTTCAACTTAATAAAAGGGTACAGCATAATGCTGTACCCCCATTACTTAATTATTTTTTGTTATCTTAATAATTGAAGAACTTGTTGTGGTTGTTGATTAGCTTGAGCAAGCATAGCCTGAGCAGCTTGAGATAAAATATTGTTTTTAGAGAATGTTGACATTTCTTTAGCCATATCAACGTCTCTAATACGAGATTCAGCTGTTGTTAAGTTTTCTGAAGATGCTCCTAAATTGTTGATTGTATGTTCAAGTCTATTTTGGAAAGCACCTAATTTACTTCTTTCAGTTGATACACTTTCAATAGCATTATTTATTACTTTAATAGCAGCTGTAGCATTTTCAAATGATGAAACATCAAGTGCTGCTTCGCTTAATGTGCTATCTGTTCCATTTGTAACAGAATTAGCTGTAGTAAATTTAGCTCCTGTAACACTAGCATTAGCACCAGCGTTTCCAGTTACCGCTAAAGCAGCTGCTCTCATATCACTGATATCGACTTTAAAGCCCTGTCCTTCGTTAGCACCAACCTGTAATGTAGCTTCAAATGATTTTTGCACCCCACCGTCAGAAACTTCAATATTATTTCCTGCAGCACCAGCTGTTGAAGCAGTAAGTGTTAATGTATTAGCCGTTGTATCAGCAGTAGCATCAATTCCTTCAATTGTTCCTAATTGAGTAGCTAAAGTTGTGGCCAAATCATCTTCAATAGTACCTGCACTATTTAAGGCAAAGCTTAAATCTACACCCTTCGCATCTCCTGTATATACACCTTTTGATGCATCATAAAATTCAACTTGAGTACCATTGATTGTCATTCCTTTTCCCACAAGACCTTCTACTGAAGCCTTAGTAGTATAACCTGATAAGTCAATGTCTTTTGTAGCAGCTACTGCTACAACATTAGTACCTGCTTTAGTTATTGCAGCATCATTAACAAATGTTGCTGTAGTTAATGTAGCTGCGGCTGAAATACTTCCTGCTGCACCATCAAATGAACCACCTTCAACAGCTTCAATAACAACCTTATCATTGTTTGTTCCTGTAACAGACACTTTGTATTGACCTTTTAATGTATCATTAGCATCAATCATACCTTGTAATGCATCTTTAATACCATTAGCTACATCAGTTCTTCCAGCATTTGTATTTGCAAAATCTGTACCTAAGTTTATTTTTGCCGTAGTAGCACTTATATCATAAGCCTCACCACCAGTTCCTAAATTAGTATCAGCAGTTGTAAATGTTGCAGTTAAAGCTTGGCCATTTATTGTATATGTCACTGTGTTAGCATTTGCAAGACCAGTTACATCACCAGTTACAGTTTTTCCATCTATAGCTTGTGTTTTATAAGCATCAGCTCCAACATTTCCAGTTGCATCAACACCTAATTTTCCACTTAAGCCTGTAATACCAGTTGATTCAATTGATACTTTACCATCACCTCTTAGTAACGATTTAGTATTAAATTCTGTAGTATTACCAATTCTGTTGATTTCTGATGTTAACTGGTTCATTTCTTTTTGAATTTCTGTACGGTCAACGCCAACATTTGTATCATTTGAAGCTTGAGTAGCTAATTCTCTCATTCTTTGAAGAATTGAGTGAGTTTCACTTAAAGCACCTTCAGCTGTTTGAATCATTGATATACCATCTTGTGCATTTGCAGAAGCTTGATCAAGACCTCTTATTTGACCTCTCATTTTTTCAGATATAGCTAATCCAGCTGCATCATCTGCTGCGCTATTAATTCTAAGACCTGAAGAAAGTTTTTGCATTGATTTATTTGCATTTTTTGAATTTACATTCATCATTCTGTTTGCGTTCATCGCACTCATATTGTGATTAATTATCATATTATTTTCCTCCTAAAATTTTAAGTGGATATTTTTCCACTGTTGAAGTATATTGGTACCAGGTAACAAGTTATTAAGTTATTATTTGTGTTTTTTCATAATTATATTGGTACCAGGTACCAAGTTATTGAGTTATTATTTAATTGCTATTTTTCATATTATTCATTTTCAACACTGGCGCCTGTGTTAAAAACTATTTTTTAGCTTTACAAAACATATATCGTACTTTTTTTTAATTAGTTTAGGAGTTTCTACAAATTTTTTTATTTTATTAAACTTATCCAATTCAGGTATCAAGTTATTGAGTTATTTGGGTTGCTTTGAAGATGCCTTTACCTTTCATAGTTAAGCATGCTTTAATAGTTTTTTCTATAGCTTGTTGGCAATGAAATGCTACTAAATCATTACCACATTCATGTTCTAAAAGTATTTTTGCAGCATTAATATCTCTTTAGCATTATTTAACCAATCTGCATATCTTAATGTATCAACCCATATAAATATGGTATATTGCTATCCGTACCTGGTACAAAGTTATGAAGTTATTTTATTGTTTCATTTATATTTTGTTGGATATAATTCATATGAAAATTAACTTAATATTTTTCGGAGGTGCCAAAAGTATATTGAATTTTATTGGTACCATGTACCGAGTTATTGAGTTATTTGCTTTGGCTCAAAATTATCGTTTTGAGACATATTGTACTTTCTCAAAAGCTTATCTATTATTATTTTTTTGAAAAAAAATAAGCACTATTTCAAGTGCCTTAAAAGTATATATATATTATTTAATTAACCCATTTATTGTTTCATAAATTTCAGATGCAATTTTTAAACATTCATTTATTTCATAATCTTCAATATGTATTGGATCATCAGCTGGATACCTTGTTTCTATATAATATTGATTTAATAATGCACAATCTTTCAAATATCCTTTGAAATTTGATTCATATTCTTGGCACATCTTACATAAATAAATTAAACTGTGTGTATTAAGGATGCCTTTACCTTTCATAATTAGGTATGCTTTCATAGTTTTTTCTACAGCCTGTTGGCAATGAAATGCTACTAAATCATTACCACACTCATGTTCTAAAAGTATTTTTGCAGCATTAATATCTCTTTTAGCATTATCTAACCATTCCGTATATCTTAATGTATCAACCATACACATATAGAACTTATCCGAACCTGGTACCAAGTTATTGAGTTATTATTGAGTTATTTGATTTATTTATGAAAACCCCGTACCAGGCAGAAAACCCCGGAAAACCCCGAAAACCCCGTACCAGGTACCAAGTTATTGAGTTATTTGACTCTTAAATTTATGAAGCAGACCAATTTAATACCTTTTATAGGATCACAATATTTTTATTGTTTCATTTATTTTATGTTGGGTATAATTTAGATGAAAATTAACTTAATATTTTTTTCGGAGGTGCCAACGATGGGTAGGAAACCGAGGATTGAGTTTGACGGTGGTATTTATCATATTATCCAAAGGGGAAACAATAAAGAATTTATATTTAATAACAACATTTTTAAAAATAAATTTATATCTATTATAGTGGAGTGTAAAGAAAATACTGATATAGAATTATATGGTTTTGTTATAATGGACAACCACTACCACATTATAATGAGAACTCATGAAGTTCCGTTAAAGTTTATAATGCACCAAATTAACTTAAAATATAGTAAGTTTTATAATTTTGAATTAAAAAGAACTGGTCATGTTTTTCAAGATAGATATAAAAGCATATTAGTAAACGATGAACGATATCTCTTATCTTTACTCCGATATGTTCATCAGAACCCTGTTAAAGCAAATATGTGTAGCAGTGTTTCTGATTATTTTTGGAGCAGCGATTCTTATTACAGAAAGAATAATTGTGGTAAGTTAGTTGATATAGATATTGCACTTAATGTTTTTTCTAACAACAGAAACCTGTCAATTATTGAATATAAAAAATTCATGGATATAATGTCCTTAGAAGACGATGAATTTTTTGATGAAAGTATTATTTTAGGCGAATTCCCAAATTCAATAACAGATTTACAAACAGACAATGAATATAAAAAAACTCTTGATGATATTTTACGCGATGTTACAAACGACAATAACATTTTTGAAGAAATAAAAAATGGTTCAAGAAAAAGAGAATTGACTATCTATAAAAAATTGTATGCTAAAAAAGCTTTTCATTTAAAATATAACACAAAAGAAATTGGTACAAACATTAATATTAGTGCTTCAGCAATAGTATTACTAAAAAACAAACAATAACCTGGAACTGATCCAAGTACCAAGTTATTCTTCATTTAAGTTTAGTATTTAGTAATGACTTTTTGCTTTCTGTGTTTCCTAAAATTCGTTTTATTTTTCTTTTCGAAAAAAATTATGAGAACCATCAACATCAATATAATTCCACAATAACCTATTATAGGATATACATAACCGATTAATTTAGTGAAGCCGAGCATACTCGCAACAAATGAGATTGATGATATCAACAATATTATTGCTTTGTTCCCTAATTTTCCTCCAACAGGGCTTTTATTAAATCGTGTATAAACTCCATAGAAGCATGTAATTGATGTTGAATAAAGTCCCAAAAACAATATTATTGAATAAGAAGAACCAAACATAGTCGAAATTGAATTTGCTAATTCAATCATTGGCAAAGGAGCATTACCAACTACTTGAATATTTCTCTGCAATGCTGTGTATAAAACAAAAGCACAAGTACCAAGGCACATGCCTCCTATTAGAGAACCTGACATAATTGTTTTATCACTTTTAGTCTTTTGTCCTATAGGCACCAATACTGCAATAGCAACTACAAAATTAAATGAAACATATAAAAATCCTGATAAGGACCAATGTTTAATTAACGGACTTGAGTTTATAACAATTTCCTTTGTCGCATCAGCTACAAAAATAGGATTTATGATGAAATAAACGCCCATCCCCAAAGCTCCTAAAACCATCACAGGTACAATTGCTGACAATACGTTCATTATACCATCAAGTCCTGTAAGTAAGCTCACAATCAGCAGTAAACATAAAATAATGCCACCAACATATGTATGTAAACCAAATGCTGTGTGGAAAGTTGTACTTGATGCAGCAATCATTATAGTCAATGTACTAAATAAGGTAAATGTTATTAATACATCAGCAAATATTTTAGCCAATTTAGAATTGTAAAATGATATAACTTTCTCATAATTTGTACAATTTAATTTTTTACCCAATGATAATGGCAAATAAGCATAAATTATAAACAACACTGTTGCAATTATTATAGAAAATAATCCTCTTTCTTCAAAAGCATTGAAAAACTGCAAAATTTCTTGACCCGAAGAGTATCCAGCGCCTATTACTGTTCCAACATATGTGGAAGCAATTCCAAATGTAGTAACTCCTACCTTTTTCCTCATTTTTATTCTTCCATACCCTTATGTAATTTATCAAAACCGACTATTAATTATACCAAAAATACTTTAAACTCCCAATTCAATTATTTCTGCTTATTTAGACGCACTTTGACAATTTGACACCTATTAACTTAAAGAGTTCTAATTAAGTTATTTGCTAAATTTATATTTTTTTATTTTCGCATAAAATTTTATCGAATTTTGTCGATATATATAAGGCAACTATCATTTATTAAAATTTAAAGGAGGCTTATTAACTATATTATTAATAAAAAATTTTAAACTTAATGCAATAATACAACATTAAATTTAATCGAGTCGAAAATCAGAAAGGAAGCAAAATGTTCAGTACTAAAAAAGTAAAATTAAATATCAATAGAAAAAAAATAATGTCTATAAGAAGTAAATTATTAGCAGCTATAGCAGCTACCTGTATAGTTCTGTTGACTATAAATGGAGTAATGATAATAGAAAATGTAAGAAAAGATTCTAACAATACAATGAGTGAATTAATGCTAGCAGAATCAGGTAAAGTAAGTGAAGAGGCAGCCGCTTATTTTGAAAAGTATATAACAGTAGCAGAAGTGGTTGCAACTAATCAAACAGTTCAGAATTATTTAATGAGCACAAATGAAGGTAAAAATATAACTACTAATGCAGATTTTAATAATGTGTTAACTATTTTGAGAAAAACTCAACAGGGTTATAGCGATATAGTTAGTTCAGTTTATGTAGCTCAGGAAAGTTCATCAAGCTATATAACATCTTCTAAAACAATTGTTAAAGAAAAAGTTGATTTAACTCAAAAAGCTTATTATACAACTTTAAAAGATGGCGAAATTCACGTATCAGAACCTTATAAGGATTCTAATACAGGTGAGATATGCGTTACTATTTCTGTTCCAATAAAAGTAAACAATCAAGTTATAGGTGAGGTTTGCACAGATATATTAATTACTAACTTAAGTAAAATAACAGCAAATAGCAAAGTTGGCGAAACTGGAAGTTTCATACTTTTATCAAATGCTAATAACATAGTTTACTCTCAACATGAAGAGGTTATAAATAAGAATATATCAGAATTAGATTTTGATAGTAAATTAATATCTGCAGTTGAAAATTTAAATACTGAAATAATACAATATAATGCAGGAGAAACTCCATTTGTTGGCAGTGTGGATACAATCGGAAATACTGGTTGGAAATTAATATCAATTATGCCAGAAGCTGATTTTTCTAAAACTACCAATAGCTTAATAGCTACAACTGTAATAAATAATATTATTATAGGTGTAATTTTATTAGCAATAGTATTTGTAGTAGTAACTAAATTAACAAAACCTATAATGGAAATACAGAAGGTAACTGAAAAATTAGCTGACGGAGACCTTGATGTAAATATTAATTTAGAAACTAATGATGAAATTGGTCTTTTAGCTAAATCTATATCACATTTAACAGAAAGATTAAAGAAATATATAAACTATATAGATGAAAGTTCAAACGTTTTGAATCAATTCGCATCCGGTGATTATAGATTAAGTTTAAAAAATGATTATATTGGTGAATTTGAAAAACTAAAATTAGCTATGTTAAATATAGGACATATGCAAAAACAAATGATAAGTGAAATTAAAGAATCTTCACAAATAATAGAAAGCAGCGCAGAACAAATAGCTATTGGAGCTTCTGCTACTTCACAAGGAGCCACAGAACAAGCAAGTGGTATAGAAGAATTATCCGCAGAAATTACACAAATGGCTGAAGCAGTTATATTAACAGCTCAAAGTGCAAAAGAAGCCGGTAATAAATCTACCCAATCATCTGAAGCAGTTAATGTTGGAAATAAACAAATGGAAGAATTATTAAGTGCAATGGATGATATAAGCAAAGCTTCATACGAAATAGGTAAAATAATTAAAGTAATAGATGATATAGCATTCCAAACTAATATTTTAGCATTAAATGCAGCAGTAGAAGCAGCAAGGGCAGGTTCAGCAGGTAAAGGGTTTGCAGTTGTTGCTGATGAAGTAAGAAATTTAGCAGGAAAATCAGCAGAAGCAGCTAAAAATACAACAGCTTTAATCGAAAATTCAATATCATCAATTGCTAAAGGTACAGAATTAGCTGGCAAAACTGGTAAAGCATTATCTGAAGTAGTGGAATCTACAGAAAAAACAAGTGCATTGATTACAGAAATAGTACAAATGTCAGAAGAACAAGCAACTGCTATAGAACAAATCAAAACAGGTATAGAACAAATTTCTTCTGTTGTCCAAGAAAATGCTGCTACAGCTGAAAATTCAGCAGCAAACAGTGAGGAATTAGCAGCTCAAGTAGAAAGTTTAAACCAATTAATGGACAAATTTATATTGAGCTAAATGGCCGTGTAAATAATTTTGTGTATTCTCTCTTTTTAGTGAAAATACAAATATAGTAATTAATTCAGTATTCGACAGATCGTGTCGAGTACTGTTTTTATTTACAAATAGTAATATTATTTAGTTGCAATGCATTTTCTTATGTATTACTATTAATATATATCAACAACAGTGAGGTTCAAAATGAAAATTTATAAAGTTATTATTGCTTTAATATTACTAATAATGTTTCTATCATTTCCGACTTTTGCAGCAGAAGATTTAATTTCTTTTTCACAGGGATATTATTTAACATCAACAGACCTTTATAAATTGTCCTCTAAATTAGCTGAAAGATATCCAAACATTCTTAAATTAGAAATAATTGGATACTCAACTGATAAAAACCCAATATATGTAGTTAGAATGACTGATAATATAAACAATTATAAAGAGGAAGACTATGTAAATAAAATGCATTTATTAGTAAGTGCTGGACTTCATTCAAGAGAAACTTACAATTCATTTGTTCTTGCTAAAATAATTGAAGACTACGCAAAAGATTACTATGACAATAATCATCTGTTAGATATAAATGTCAAAGAATTATTAAAAAGTAATGTTATCCATTTTATTGTTTCAGCAAATCCCGATGGTTATGATTTAACTAAGTTTGGATTAAATTCTGTTAACAATAAAAATGTAAAAGATTATTTATTAAATACTGTCAATTCAAATAATTACAGCTCCTATAAAGCAAATTTAAGAGGTGTTGATTTAAACAGAAATTTTGAAGATATTTACTACAATACTCAACTAAATAAATGGGTTAATCAATGGAATGTAAATTATGTTCCTTTAATTTCTTACAAACCATCATCTCAGTTTTATTCAGGACCATTTACAAACTCTGAAGCAGAAACCCAGGTTTTATCAAAGTATTTTCTCAAATATGATTTCAGATCATATTTAAGCTATCATAGCCAAGGCAGGGTCATTTATTATTATCAAGGACATCACAGCATGGATTATAATAATATCACTAAAGAATATGCCAATATAGCTAAAAATACAACTACATATACGATTACTCCACCTGACAACATCATAGGCTACGGTTATGAGTCATATTTTGTTTCAAACAATACATTAAAACCATTTGTAACAGTGGAAACTACATCAGGATCATTACCAACACCTAAAAATTCATATGAATCAGAATATACAAATAAAAAACTTTATAAAATTCCTGCAGAGTTTATAAAAAAAATGAAAAGCACTGGCTACTATGACTATAAAATTTACGTTGATAATACATATATAAGAGATATAATGGACAAGGAATATGCATATGCCCTGTCGCAAAAATTAAATGGAATAGTTGTAGAATCAAAGGGTAAACCAATTTATAAATTAGAAAAAAATTATAATTTATATTCAATTAAAATAAAGCAAAAATTCCAAAACCTTAATTCAGTTGACAACAAATCCGTTAATGTTAATTTAGATAAAGAATCAAATATTAATATAAATATTAATGATTTAAATAATACTGATTTATCAATATCAGTAAATAGGAATTTATTAAATCTAACTTTGATCAACTTATTTAAATAAGATAACTTGGTACGCGGTACCAAGTTATCACAAGAAAATTTTATTAATTAAATCCTTTTAGCGTTGAATCTACTTTAAATTGTCTTACCAAATCTTTTAATATTTGTGATTGCCCTGACAATTCTTCACTATTTGCTGCACTTGCCTCTGCTGTTGCAGCATTTTCTTGAACAACTGATGATATTTGTTCTATTCCACTTTTTATTTGATTTACAGAAATAGTTTGTTGCGAGGACGCATTAACAATTTCTGTTATTAAATCACTTGTAAGTTTTGTTTTACCCACTATACCTGTTAAAGATTTACCTGTTTCTCCCGCTAATGCCGTCCCTTTATTTATAGCCAATATTGAATTTTCTATTAAAGCAGTTGTTTGTTTTGCTGCTTCTGCTGATTTTCCAGCTAAATTTCTAACTTCATC
The DNA here is from genome assembly GCA_002435835.1 of Firmicutes bacterium UBA6132. The sequence goes on along the minus strand of DIVM01000159.1, from coordinate 2,411 downwards.
TGCAACTACAGCAAAACCCTTACCAGCAGATCCAGCTCTTGCTGCTTCTACGGCCGCATTTAGTGCTAAAATATTAGTTTGGAATGCTATATCATCTATTACTTTTATTATTTTACCAATTTCATTTGATGATTTACTTATTTCATCAATTGCTGATAACATTTCTTTCATCTGTACGTTACCTTTGTCTACTTCATCCGAAGCAGCTATAGCTGTTTTACCTGCATTTTCAGCATTTTTTCCATTTGTAAGTATAGTTTCATATATTTCATTTATTTCTGCTGATAACTGTTCTATTGCACTTGCTTGCTCCGTTGTTCCTTGTGCTAATGTTTGTGCTCCAGAAGATACCTGTTCAGCATTTGTATTAATTGATTCTGACGAATCTTTAATTTTTCCTATTGTAACTTTTAAGGTATTAGATACATTTATTAACGAATCTTTTAATTTAGCAAATTCTCCGTTATAATCATTTTGAAGGTTTACGACCAAGTTACCGTTTGCAATTTCATCCAAAACACTAACACTTTCATCTATATAAACTATGTATGTTTTGAGACGGTTTGTTAAACTTGCTATTGATTTTGCTAATTCCCCTATCTCATCATTACTATTTATATTTATATCAACATCTAATTCCCCATCTGCTAATTTATTTGTTATCCCTATTATTTTCTTAATAGGGTTTGTTACTATGCCTATTAAAATATACATCACAATTGCTAATATTATAATAGTTAATACATAAATCAAAATTATTAATGTAATTAAATCTTTAGTGTTTGATGTAAATTCATCCATAGGCATAGCAGAAATTATTTTCCATCCTGTATCACCTATGGTTACGGTATTACCCATATATGATTCATTATTATATGTATACATCATCATTTCATCATTTTTATTATCTATATTTTCTATTAAATTATCACTTAAGCCCACATCTTTAACTGACTTTAAAATGTTATCGATATCCTTATGAGATGTTATAACATTATTTTTTGTTAGTAAGGTGAAATATCCGGTTTCTCCTAATCTATATTCTCCTACTATTTTAGATAAAGCATCTATTGAAATATCTATACCAGTTAAACCGACAATTTTACCATTTAAATAAACTGGAGCAGTTATTGCAATTGCCATTTTACCTGTTGTATAATCTACATAAGGTTCAGTTATACTAATAATTCCATCTGTTATTGTTTTATGATATCCTCTAGTCGTTATATCATATGTAGAATCCGATGCACCAGCAAAGCAGTTTATATTTTCAGATGGGTCATCTTCAGCAATCCAGGTTGAAACTATTGTATCACTTTCCATTTTCTGGCTATCGAGGAGAGTGGACATAACTACATCATAACCTTCTACACTCTTTAAGTCATCCCCTTTCTGTGTTTTGGCCAAATAATTTTGTATATTTTTATCATTTGCCATTTGTTCTACAATTGTTATATAGCGTTCAAAAAATGATCCTGCTTTATTACTCACACTTTGAGATGTTTCATAAAGTTTATCTTTTTCTTTATTTGTAAATCGATTATTTATAGTTGTTCCTATAATAATACCAGTTAAAGATAAAAGTAATATACAACCTATTAATAAAAACGTTATCAGTTTACCTTTTATACTTTTTATTCCTTTTATGCCTACTATATTCTTTTTACTTTTCATTTAAAATCTCCTCATTTTTTTCTATGTAATAACTTGGTACCTGGTACCAAGTTATTAATGAAGATTTATCAAACTGGTATANNTATCATTAGATATATTTCCATCTGAAAAAATATTTACGAAATTAGTATTTAAAATCATTTCATCTAATTGGTTACTATTTACCTCAAATGATTTATTACTGCTTATATCTATTGATTGATCACAGAGACCCATAACTTTGTTTATATAATTTTGAGTTTCTTTGAAAGGTGGTATTCCATTATATTTCTCAACATTTCCTGGACCTGCATTATATGCTGCCAACGCTAAATCAATTTTACCATCAAACTTATCTAACATTTGACTTAAATATTTAGCTCCTCCCATTACATTTTGTTCTATATCAAAGGAATCTGTAACCCCTAAACTTCTTGCGGTACTTGGCATTAATTGCATTATACCTTGGGCTCCAGCTTTTGATTGTGCATTACTATTAAAATTTGACTCTGTTTCTGCAACAGCTTTTAATAAGTTAACAGGTATGCTATATTTTTCAGATGCCTTATTAAATATTTCCTCTATATTTGTACTTTTATTATCAGATATTTTAGAATTTAATATATCAGAAAAATATCCTTTAATTTCTTTTTCATTATTAGAATTTTTTACATTTGTATAATCACTATTAATTTTATTGTTGTTATTCTCTATTCTCATGTAAATCCCTTTCAATAACTCAATAACTTGGTACCTGG
>DIVM01000280.1:13583-27465 GCA_002435835.1 Firmicutes bacterium UBA6132 | reverse complement strand
TAACGCGTTTAACATTATATCCTACATATCTCAAAGTTTTTTCAAGTATATCTTCATGTATGTACATTCTTAAATTGCCTATGTGAGCATAGTTGTATACTGTTGGTCCGCAAGTATACATACGTACTAAATTTTCATCTATGGGTTTAAAATTTTCTATTGATCTTGATAGCGTATTATAAAGTTCCATATGACCTGCCTTTCATATTAAAGCATATTTATAACAAATTTTAATCTATTTATTGTTGTTTCTTTACCAAGAGCTACTAATATTTTATCCATTTCAGGTCCATGCTGCTGACCTGTTACTGCGCATCTTACTGGCATGAATAAATTTTTACCCTTTGCACCTGTTTTCTTCTTTAAAACATTAAATATCCCTTGAGCAAACTCAGGTGTTATTTCCTCTATTGCTTGAAGTTCTTCTATAAACGATTCAAGAAGTCCTTTAACATGTTCTAATTTAACCATACTCAAAGCTTCTTCTGTTTCGAATTCTACAGTATCACCAAAGAATATGCTCATATGGTTTACTATTTCATTTACATAATTTATTCTTTCTTTTAATGCATCTGTAACTAAAACAATCCATTCAAATTTTTCTTCAGTTTCTTTTTCAGTCATTAAACCCGATTCAATAATAGCTGGCAGCGCAAGTTTTGCAATTCTTTCAGCTGAAGATTCTTTAATATAATGGTTATTTACCCAATTTAATTTATCAACATCAAATATTCCGCCAGTTTTAGAAACTCTGTCAAAATCAAATTCTTCTATTAACTCTTCCATGGAGAAAATTTCTTTATTTTCTCTTGGGCTCCAACCTACTAAAGCTAAATAATTAATTAATGCTTCAGGTAAATATCCTTTGTCTTTAAAATCAGATGTTGCAACATCACCTTGACGCTTGCTTAACTTTTTCTTGTCTTTGTTAAGTACTGTAGGAAGATGTATGAATGCAGGCATTTTCCATCCAAGATATTCATATATCATTTTTTGTTTTGGAGTAGAAGTAAGCCATTCTTCTCCTCTTACAACATGTGTTATTCCCATTAAATTATCATCAACAACAACTGCAAAATGATATGTTGGGAAACCATCTGATTTAATTAAAACTTGGTCATCAACTTCTGATGAATTTATTGTAATATCACCTTTTACAATGTCTGTAAATGTTATGTCTACATTTTCAGGTATATTTAATCTTATAACATATTGTTCACCAGCTGCTATTTTTGCATGAACTTCATCTTTAGACATATTAACGCAGTGTTTATCATACATAGGAGTTTTATTTTGTTCTTTTTGTTCTTCTCTTACTTTATCCAATCTTTCTTTTGAACAAAAGCAATAATATGCATGACCTTTGTCAATTAATTCTTTTATGTAATTTTGATATATAGGAAGTCTTTCAGATTGGATGTATGGACCAAATTCACCTTTTTGAACAATTTTTTTATCTTCAACAAAAACACCTTCATCGTGTTTAATTCCAGCCCACAATAAAGAATCAATTAAATTTTCCATTGCTCCTTCAACAAAACGTGTTTGGTCAGTATCTTCAATTCTTAATATATATTTACCATTATTTTTATTTGCATATAAATAACAGTATAACGCAGTTCTAAGTCCTCCAATATGTAAATAGCCAGTAGGGCTTGGTGCAAATCTTAATCTAACAGTCATTAAAATTCATTCCTCCATTTTTTTTATCTATTTAAATTTATATTTTTCAATTAGAAAAAAGCCTTCAACAGACTCTATCTCATTCAATATTATATATTAAGCACAAAATAGTATCAAGTTATTTTTTTATGTAAAAAGGATACTATGGTTATTTTATCCAAAATAAATATAATTAATATAATTTCTTTTAAAATATAAAACCACATAAAAATAACTCCCACATATTACATTTGCGTAACTGAGTGGGAGTCTATCATATTAATTAAAAACTTCAGCTAACATGCATCTAACTGAGCCGCCGCCAAAATACTCTATAGTATTTATATTTGAATGTAATATATCTGTATTTTCTAATATTTGTTTCTTTTGGTAATCAGTTAAAGAATAATAAGCAGAATCAGACATTGCAGTAAAATTTTTTCCATCTTCACCCTTAAGTTCAAGGGTATTGCCTAAAAACTTCTTTACTTGATCCAATGTAATTTCAATTATATTTTTATTAGCATGTTTTAATTCATATCTTACTTTTTCTCTATCTTCCTCATCTATTGATTCCAAACACACTATTGCATTTTCTTCACCAATACCCATCATTACATTTGTATGATAAATTGGTGCTCCATCTTGAAATGCGTTGAAATAAACTGGCTTATGATTTGTATCTTCACAAAATTTCAAAAACAAATCTTTATCCGCCCTTGGTGATAATGAACAATAAGCAGTTCTGTTTTTTCTATCAATAACCATTGAGCCAGTGCCTTCTAAAAATTTTTCATCCTCCATAAATGCGAGATAATCATAAATTTTGAGGCCTCTTCCTTTTTTCATTTGCCTTTTTTTCATTATATCAATTATTCTATTACTAAATTTATTAACTTCTTCACGTCTGTTTTTCGCAAACATTGGATAAAGAACTAAGTTTCCACCCTCATGAGTACTGAACCAATTGTTAGGAAAAATGCTGTCAGGTGTCAGAGGGTTTGATGTATCCTCTAAAACATTAACCTTTACGCCTTTATCCTTTAATTTACTTACTAATCCATTAAATTCTATTAATGCTCTTGCTTGTACATCGAGAATATTTTCATTGCATGGATTTTGATATTTATTATTTATAGCTGTTTCTGCATTGTACGTAAATCTTGATGGCTTAACCATAACAATTTCGTTTGTAGTGTGCTTGTTCATAATTACTCCTGAATATTTTTTTATCATCAACGCTTGTAAAACAAAAGTCATTTTTATGCTTATATTGTTTATTTATTTATCTATATACTATTTAATTATATACACTCTTTGTATAATGTCAACAAAAATCATTCACTAAATTCCTTCAATATTTAATTTAATTAAGTTCAAATAAATTATGAAATTTCAGCACAAAAAAATTAATATATTTAAAATTGTTACTATATTTTACATAAAGATAAAATCACATTATTAATAAATATATAAAACTAAAATGTGGATTTTGAAAATTATACTAATATAATAATAAATTGTATACATAATTAAATAAAAATACATGAATTCACAATTTAACTTTTGTTAAATATATGAATTCTTTATACTTTATGTTATGAGTGTATTTTTTAGCATTTTTTTATTCGTGATACTCCAGTTTTTATAGCGGACTCAACTACTGCTTCTGATACTGCTTTACATATTCTTTCATCAAAAGGTTTAGGCAAAAGGTATTCTTCATTCAATTCATTTTCATCTATTAAAGATGCAATTGCCTTTGCAGCTGCTATTTTCATTTCATCATTTATTCTTGATGCTCTTATATCAAGGGCACCTCTGAAAATTCCAGGAAATGCAAGCACGTTGTTTATTTGATTTGCATAATCAGATCTTCCAGTACCTACAACTCTTGCTCCTGCTAATTTTGCCTCTTCAGGCATTATTTCAGGCTTAGGATTTGCTAAAGCAAAAATAATGGCATCCGTGTTCATGTTTTTTACCGTTTCACCTGATAACATGTCAGCTGAAGATACTCCTATAAATACATCAGTATTTTCTATTACCTCTTGCAATGAACCTTTTTTACTTTTTAAATTTGTTATTTCTGCCATTGAAGATTTTATTTGATTCATTTTTTCTCTTCCTTTATAAATGGCACCTGTTCTATCACAGATTATTATATTTTTAAATCCATATTTTAATAGCAATTTCGTTATTGCAATTCCTGCTGAGCCAGCGCCGTTAATTATAATCTCCACTTTTTCAGCTTTTTTATTTACAATTTTTAAAGCATTTATTAATCCTGCTAATACAACAACCGCGGTACCATGCTGGTCATCATGAAAAACAGGTATATTCATCTCTTCTATTAATCTTTTTTCAATTTCAAAACATCTCGGTGCTGAAATATCTTCAAGATTTATTCCACCGAAAACAGGTTCAAGCATTTTAACAGCGTTTATTATTTCATCTGTATTTTTAGTATTCAAACAAATTGGAAAAGCATTAACTCCACCAAACTGCTTAAATAAAACTGCTTTTCCTTCCATTACTGGAATTGCTGCTAATGGACCTATATCTCCTAAACCCAATACTGCCGTACCATCGCTAACAACAGCAACCATATTACCTTTAGATGTATAATCATAAACAGAATCTGGTTCCTTATGAATTTGCAAACAAGGTTCTGCTACACCAGGAGTATATGCTAACGAAAGTGCTTCTTTACTATTAACACATACTTTACTTTCTACAGATATTTTTCCTATAAGCTCTTTATGTAATTTTAGTGATTCTTCATATACGTTACTCATCTATTTCTCCTTAATTATTATTTATTATGATTCCATATAAATTATATTGAGTCATTTAACTAAAACAATTAACAATTCATTGCAAAATCAGCTTCTAAAAATTCTCTACCTACATTTATTTGCCTTTGAACTTCAACAGGTGATGTACCTCCAAAAGAATTTCTTCTCATAATGCATGAATAATTGTCCAAATCTTTAAGTTCAATATTTTTGAGTCTATCGTCAATGTTAGGAAGATCTTCTTGTTTGATCTCTTCAAGTTTTAATCCATTATTCTCGCAGTATTTAACTAAAACTCCAACTAATTCATGAGCAGTTCTAAATGGTATTCCCTGCTGAACTAATGATTCGGCAACATCTGTAGCATTTAAAAATCCCTTGTCCATTTGTCTTTCAATTTTATCATATCTGAAATGAGAGTGTTTAAGCATATTACTGAATATTTCAACTGAATCTCTTACTGTTCTCACTGTATCAAATACTACTTCCTTATCTTCTTGGAAGTCTTTGTTAAATGCCATTGGCGTTCCTTTCACAACAGTAAGAATTGTCATAAGATTTCCGATTGCACGACCAGCTTTACCTCTTATTAGTTCAGCTATGTCGGGATTTTTCTTTTGAGGCATTATACTGCTTCCTGTACAATAACTATCATCAATATCTAAGAATGCAAATTCTTGTGAGTTCCAAATAATAAATTCTTCAGAAAATCGACTTAAATGAACCATACACATTGCTGCAAAGCTTACGAATTCCATTACATAATCCCTGTCAGATACCGTATCCATTGCATTTTCAGTTACATTACTAAAATTCAATAGTTCTGCTGTTAAATGTCTATCTATAGAGAGCGTTGTTCCAGCCAGTGCGCATGCCCCCAATGAATTATAGTCAAGTCTCTTATAGTAATCTTTTAATCTTTCCATATCCCGTCTAAATTGCTGAAAATATGACATTAAATGAAATCCTATAGTAACAGGCTGAGCATGTTGAAAATGAGTGAATCCTGGCATAATGCGATCAATGTTTTCTTCAGCTTTGTTAAGAATATTGTATTCAAATTCTCTCAACAATTCATAAATTTCTTCTGACTTATCTTTCAAAAATAATTTTGTATCGGTTACAGCTTGATCATTTCTGCTTCTTGCTGTATGAAGTTTTCTACCCACATCACCAATATTTTTTATAAGCTCACCTTCAACTGCCATATGGATGTCTTCACTTTTGTAAGTAAATGTAAGTTCTCCATTTTCAATTCTGTCTCTTATGTTTTCAAGACCACTGATTATTAAATCTCTTTCTTTTTCTGTTACAATATTTTGAGCAGCCAACATAGTTACATGAGCAATGCTTCCTCTGATATCCTGTCTAAAAAACTCAATGTCAAAACCTATTGATGCATTAAATTCTGCAACAAGTGTGTCCATTTCTTTTTCAAACCTGCTACCCCATAAATTTTTATTTTTCATTTAGTTTAATCCTCCAATTACTGATTACAGTTATTTGCTTTCAATTCTAATATTAACTATACAATTTTCATGCCAATTTAATAAAATTAATAAATATTGATTTTCACAACATATTCTGCTAATATTATGATTGCTTACCAGAAAATTGCGACAAAGTCGCAAACTGGTACAATCGCAATATGATTACTCAGCATTCTCAGAATGCTGGTGAAAGTTATAACTTATAACTTTCACCAAAAGTCACCAAGTGACTTTTTGGGTGGTAATCATATTATAAATCAATACAGAAAATGCTAAATCAAATAGGATATACAGGTTAAAACACAACCTAAATAACCAAATTAAATTTAGATACTTTTTAATAATTTTTTGTTTATAGTATCTAAACAAAGGTTAATAATTAAATAAATAATTCAGGAAGGTTAAATTATGAACGATATTGCTATAGTATCAGTGCAAAAAAATCATGGTGATTTTCTCAAAAATGATTTAGAGAAATATTTTAAAAATTATGCGAAAATATCTTCTTATACCGTAGATGATATTGATTTAATTGATAAACTTGAAGAAAAATGCATTATAATCACTACGTTTGATATATTTCAAAAAGTTAGAAATAAAGTAAATAAAGACTCTGAAATAATTTTGAGCAAACTTACAATTAGAAAAGAAAACGTAAACAAGATAAGTCAAATACCTAAAAATTCAAAAGTTCTAGTAATCAATATAAATTATAGATTGTGCATGGAAGTAATATCATTACTATTTGCATGCGGTTATAAAGATTATGAATTTATTCCTTATTATGATATTTTAGAAGAATGTAACCCAGACATTGAAATTGCCATAACTCCAAATGAATTAGATATAATACCAAAAGGAATTAAGAAAATAGTTAACATTGGTGAAAGAGTATGTAATGTTTCATTTATTTTAGAAATTGCACATATTCTTAAATTAAATAATTTTACTAATGATGCTTATATAAATAAACTATTGCATAATATCGAAGCTGCAGATTTTAGCATAGAGACCTTACTTGGAGAAAAGGATGATTTAAATATACAAATTAATGTTCTTTTAGAAATGATGAGCCAAGGTATAATAATAACTGATGTCTCTGGCAGTATAATGTCATGCAATTCAAAAGCTCTCGAATTATTAAATGAAAAAACAAATCATCTTGAAGGCTTTAACATTTCAGATATAATAACTGAACTTGATAATATTAAATCAACAAGAATAAATAAAAAGGCAGAAAAAATTATTAATTTATACGGGAAAAATATTATTATTACTTTTAATCCTTTTATAAAAGATAATATCACAAGTGGTTTCGTTATAACCTTAGATAATTTTGAAGAAATTGAAGAAAAACAAAATGATATAAGAACAAAAATCAGTTTAGGAAACCATAAAGCCAAATATACATTTGAAAGCATTAAAGGAAATAGCCATGTTATAAATAATGTTATAAAAAACGCAAAAATGATGGCAAATTCTAATTCATCAGTAGTTATAATAGGAGAAAGCGGAACAGGTAAAGAAATTTTTGCCCAATCCATCCATAATGAATCACCAAGAAACAAACATAATTTTGTTGCCGTAAACTGTGCTGCTATACCAGAAAATCTTCTCGAAAGCGAAATGTTTGGTTATGAAGAAGGTGCTTTTACAGGAGCTAAAAAAGGTGGAAAAATAGGTTATTTTGAACTTGCCCACAATGGAACATTATTTCTTGATGAAATAGCAGAAATGCCTTTGCTTATGCAATCTAAATTATTAAGAGCTATTGAAGAAATGAAAATTGTAAAAATTGGTTCTAATAAACTTATTACTGTTGATGTAAGAATTATTGCTGCAACTAATAAAAACTTAAAAAAATATGTTGAAGAAGGAAAGTTTAGAGAAGACTTATATTATAGGCTTAATGTACTTCCGCTTAATATTCCAAGCTTAAGAGAAAGAAAAGAAGACATTTTAATAATTGCTAATTATTTAATACAAACCATGGGAAAAAATATAAATTTTAGCAGTGAAGCAGAAAAACTTATGAATACATACAACTGGAAAGGTAATATCAGGGAGTTAAGAAATGTTATAGAATATATTATAAGTTTAGGTATTAATATAATTAAAAAAGAAGATTTACCATTTTCAACCCAAGTAGAATCTTTAAGCCGTGATTCAGAAAAAACTGATAATAAATATCACAATGATATTATTATGAAATTTATTTTAAAAGAAGGAAGTAAAATTGAACTATTTAAAATGATTCTAAACGAGCTTGAGAAATCTTATTATAATAAAGAGCGTATGGGAAGAGTAAAACTTATGAATGTATTCGAAAGCTATGGTGAATTTTATTCAGAGCAGGAAATAAGGACATGCTTAATAAGATTGGATGATTACGGTTTTATTAGCTCAAAAAAAGGAAGAGCGGGAAGTATAATTACCACCAGTGGAATTCAGTTAAAAAATAAAATTACCGAATTAATTGGCTAATTCAAATATTAATTAATCAAACAAAAAAGATGCAATTTGAGCATCTTTTGTTTGATTATTACTATTATATTATTGTTATTTATTAAATTGTTCATTAACAATAAAACATGATACAAAATGATCAGGTAAAATTTCTATAAGCTGTGGATCTTCTCCTTTACAGCTATCTCTGCAGAAATCACATCGTTTTGCAAATCTACATCCTGGTTTCATATTTATTGGGCTTGTTACTTCCCCTTTAATTAAAGTGAAGTCCTCATGTCTTTTAGCAAGATCAGGTTCAGGTATTGCTGCAAGCAATGCTTTTGTATATGGATGAAGCGGATTAAAAAACAACTCATCAGATGGTGCCATTTCAACGCACTTGCCAAGATACATTACCATTATTTTGTTTGAAATATGCTTTACAACGCTTAAATCATGCGTTACAAACATATATGTAAGTCCAAATTCTTCTCCAAGGTCCATTAGCAAATTAAGTATTTGTGCTTGAATTGATACATCAAGTGCAGATACTGGTTCATCGCATACTATAAATTTAGGATTAAGGGACAGAGAACGCGCTATACCTATACGCTGACGTCTTCCTCCATCAAGTTCATGTGGATATGAGTTTGCATATCTTCTTGCTAGTCCTACAAGATCCATTAATTCTGCTGCTCGGTTATATATTTCAATTCTGCTTTTATACATTTTATGTATGAACATATACTCTGCAATTACTTCTATAACTGATTTACGAGGATCTATACTTGAATAAGGGTCTTGAAATATTATTTGCAAATCTTTGCGTAATTCTCGCATTTTTCCAGATTTTAATTTTGTTATATTTTGTCCATTATATAAAATTTCACCTGATGTTGGTTCAATAAGTCTGAGAATGCATCTGCCAAGTGTGCTTTTGCCACATCCTGATTCACCAACAACACCTACTGTTTCACCTTTATATACTTTTAAATTTACGCCGTCAACTGCATGAAGCTTTGCACCACCATTTAGTTTGAAAAGTTTTGTTAATTCATTAATTTCAATCAATGGGGTTCTATTATCTGTCTGTTTATTATCAGTCATTTTTTTCCACCCCGATCTTTTCTTGATTTATTTTTTCATCAAATAAGTGACATCTTAATGAGTGTGTTCCTTTTGCTATGCTATTTGGATGTGTTGAATTACAAATATCCATAACATATTTACATCTTGGTGCAAAAACACATCCTTTAGGTAAATTTGTTGGGTCCGGCATCAATCCTTGTATTGGTGTTAATCTTTTTGAACGAGAATTAATATTTGGTATGGAGCCAAACAATCCTTCTGTATATGGATGATGTTTTTCACCTAAAAATAAATCTTCAACTGTACCTGATTCAACAATTTCGCCTGCATACATTACTGCAACGTCATCACATGTTTTAGCTACAATACCTAAATCATGTGTTATCATAAGCATTGATGTACCAAGTCGGTCCCTTAATTCTTTAATCATCATCAAAACTTGTGCTTGTATTGTTACATCAAGAGCAGTTGTTGGCTCATCTGCTATTAAAAGTTCTGGTTCACATGCAAGTGCCATTGCAATTACAACACGCTGCTTCATACCACCAGAAAATTGATGAGGATATTCTATTTTTCTGGTAGGTACAATACCTACCATGGATAATTTTTCTTCAACTCTTTTTTCTATTTCTTCTTTGCTAAGTTTAGGATTGTGTAAAATTATTGCTTCTCCTATTTGATCTCCTACTGTCATAACTGGATTCAAACTTGTCATAGGATCTTGGAAAACCATTGCAATTTTACTTCCTCGAATAGCACGGATTTCATGGTCATCCATACTTAATACATTTTGACCATCAAATTTTATAGTTCCATTTGTTATTTTGCCTGTGTTCATTGGAAGAAGTTTCATTATGGACAAAGCTGTTGTTGTTTTTCCAGCACCTGTTTCACCAACAAGTCCTAATGTTTTGCCTTTTCCTATTTTAAGATTAATTCCATTTACTGCTTTAACTGTTTCTAAATCAGTTTTATATATAACTGATAAATCTTGAATATCTAATATCATCTCACTCATAATCTTCTTACGTCCTTTCAAATTATGTATTAAGACTTCAAATGCGGATCTAAAGCATCACGCAAACCATCTCCGATTAAGTTAACGGAGCATGCTGACAGAACAATTGCTAATGCTGGGAAAAATAGCAAATGTGGAGCAGTACGCATGAATTCTCTTGCTTCAGAAAGCATCAAGCCCCATTCTGGTGCTGGTGGTGGCATACCTAATCCTAAAAAGCTTAAAGTTGACTGGTATAATATTATCTTTGCAACATTAAGTGTCGTGTTTACAATGATTACACCCATAGCATTCGGTAATATATGGGATATTATAATACGAGTATTGCTTGAGCCCCCTGCTTTTGCAGCTTCCACATAATCCTGCTCTGCAAGATTTAGTACTTGGGACCTTACAAGCCTTACATAATTTGTAAAATAAGCTAATGTCAATGCCACAAGCAAATTAACAAAATTTGCTCCGAGTGCAAAAACAACTGCCATAGTAAATAAAATATCTGGAACGGACATGAAAATATCCAAGGATCTCATAATAATACTATCTACTTTTCCTCCAAAATATCCTGCAATTGCACCAAGTATACTTCCTACTATACAAGAAGTTATAGTAGCTAATATAGCTATACTTAAAGAAATTCTTCCTCCATATATTATACGAGCAAAAACATCACGTCCATAGGAGTCAGTTCCAAGTATATGTTGTGCAGTAGGAGGTTGTAGTTTTATTGAAAGGTTTTGCTTAATTGCTAATTCGTATGGAGCAATAACATTTGCAAAAATAAGTGTAAATACAATTATTGCAAGCATTATGAGACCTATTATAGCACCTTTACTTTTTTTATATCTTCTCCAAATTTCTTTTGCTTGACTTTGCTTTTTAAATAATTCTTTGTTTGCATCTATATCTTTTGCCTTAATACCATCCATAATATCACCCCTTTGTCCTTGCATATTTAGCTCTTATTCTTGGATCAATATAAGCATATATTAAGTCAACTATTAACATAACTAATGTGAAACAAATAGCTATTAATATGGTACCTGCAATTATTACAGGCTCATCTTTATAAGTTATTCGGTCAACAATTAAACTTCCTATTCCTGGAATAGAAAATAATTTTTCTGCAACAACAGCTCCTGCTATAAGAGTTCCTAAACTTAAACCTATATTAGTGATAACAGGTAATAATGCATTTTTTAATGCATGTTTCCAAATTACGATATTTTCAGCTGCTCCTTTTGCACGTGCTGTACGAACATAATCCTGTCTTATTGATTCTAACATGGATGATTTTGTAAATCTTAAGTTCATTGCAGCAGGCGGAATCGAAATCGCAAGTGCAGGCATTATATAATTTTTAAAGGAATCAATGCCATAGGATGGCAGCATATTAAGTTTTAATGAAAAAATGAATAGTAGTACCATACCTAAAACAAATGAAGGTACTGCAGCAATTAAGAAAGCTAATATGGAAGGAATAGTATCCCATAGGGAATATTGTTTAACAGCTGCATAAATTCCTAATGGAATCCCAATTGCAGAAGAAATAATTACACCCATAAATGCCAACTTTATAGTTACTAAATAACGCGGCCAAATTTCATCAAATACAGATTGCTTAGTGAAATATGATATACCGAAGTCTTGGTTTACTACCATATTTTTAATATAATTCACATATTTCTGAAAAAAAGGCAAATCGTATCCTAATTCATGATTAAGAGCATCAACGTCAACTTGTGGAGCTGAAACGCCAAGTAATGCTCGAGCTGGATCACCGGGCGTCATATTCATAACTAAAAATATAATGAATACAACTCCTAAAATAGTGGGTATAAGGAATAATAATCTTTTGATAATATATCTGTACATACTTATCTCCTTACTTTTTCTTTAAATTCATGCCATCCATGCTTTAAGCATGGATGGGTTGAATTTAAGCTTTACTGAATATTATATTTCAGCTATTTTTCTATTCTAATTTATATATTTTTATTTCCAGCTAAATGTACGGATTTTATAGTATGTTGGAACTGGTGTTCCAATTTCTAAGTCATCTGCCCATACAATTGCAACAGGTCTGTGTAAGCTTGGTAAAATTGTTGCTGAATCCATAACGATTGACCATAATTCAGTATAATAATTACGACGTTCAGTTACATCAACTGTTGTAGCAGCAAGATCTACAAGTTCTTCAAGACGTTGCCAGTTAAATGGACCATCTTTATATTTAACAACATACATTCCAACTGACTCACTATGAACTTGTTGACGAATATTGTTGAAATCATAGTTTCCAGAATCTGCAAATATACAAATATCATAATCTTGTGCATATAATTTTGGAGTTACTATTGCAGCTTCTTGAACTACAACTTGAGCAGTAATTCCTACATCTGCAAGGTTAGCTTGTAATACTTGAGCCATTTTAGCATTATTAGATGTGCTTGCTCCATATGTTAATATTGTTCCAACATCAACACCGTTAGCAAAACCAGCTTCAGCTAAAAGTTTTTTAGCAGTTTCTTGGTTGAAATCATAAGTTTTAAAACCATCTACAGGTGAAGTAGCAACATATTCAGAAGGCATATACTGAGTTGCTTCTGTACCATATCCATCCGATACTGCCATGTTTATATCAGCTTTATTAATAGCATAGAAAATCGCTTGACGTACTTTATCATTAGCAAGTACTTTATTGTTAGTAGCTGATAAATAGTTTATAGCCATAAACATAATGTTATTACCTTTGATTAAAGTTTTATTTTCACCAGCAACTTCAGAAAGTGATTTCCAATCAGATAAAGGAGCATCTTCTAAATAGTCAAGTTCATTATTTTCATAAGCAATAACTGCTGCTGATTCATCAGAAATAACTATATATTCTATAGCTTTAATATCTGGAGCACCTCTCCAATACTCTTCAAAAGCAGCAAGCTTTACGCCAGTAGCAACATTATACTCTGTTACGTAATATGCTCCTGTACCAGCTTTATGAGGGATTGTACCAAATTTATCTCCTTGTTCAGTAACTTCTCTTTCGCTTAAAATCTTAATACAAAAGAAAGTATGATCAATTGGTGAATAAGGTGTTTTTAATGAAACTTTAACTGTGCCGTCATCAACAGCTTCAACTTTATCTATCATTGATGTTAAATAGTTAAATCTTGAGTTTTTCATAGCACGGTTATAGCTAAATACAACATCTGAAGCTTTTAGAGCATCACCATTTTGAAACTTTACTCCATCTTGAAGAGTAATAGTGTATACTTTTTTATCTTCGCTAATGCTAACTTCTTTAGCAAGTTCTTTATAATAACCATTGTTTGACTCATCCATGCCATAAAGTCCTTCATACATTTGATGCCAAACTTTCA
>DIVM01000280.1:0-13521 GCA_002435835.1 Firmicutes bacterium UBA6132 | reverse complement strand
AGTATCAGTGTTACCTGCAGGTTGGTTAGCGTTTGTATTACTTGAACATCCCGAAAGTGTTCCAACAACCATTAATGCTGCCATTATTAGCGCTATTATTCTTGATTTCATGTGATTCCTCCTATTTTTAACTTGTCCTCTTTTTTTAGTACTATGTTTTTTCATAAAATAGTATCTCGTAACAATACGTAATACTATTTTAAAGTTTTGTAATAATTCCCTCCTTATCATTTATTATTTCTGACATACAAATGTCTTAAATTACTTTTACTCCTTAGAATAATTAAATTCTATTAATAATAGAATAGCAATTTTCATACCAACTTAAAAAAGATAATAATATAATAAAACAAAATATATAATCATGATTATATCATTGGAAAATTCAGCATTTTTTGTCATTTCATAAAATTAAATATTCAAAAAAAAAATAATAAAATATTACTAATTTATTTATACGCCGTAAATACGGCAGTTAATTTATACTATTAGCAACCGTTTTCACAAAATGCCGTAAATACAGCAGTTTATAGTAAAAAAAATGCCGTTTTTACGGCATTTAACTTTTATATTTTAAATTAATATTATACTTTAACATTTTTTGTTGTAAAGTTTGACGTGGTATTTCTAAATATTCTGCAGCCTTAGTAACATTACCTTTTGAAATCAAAAGTGCTTCTTCAAGTAAATTTAATTCAGTATTTTCTAATATATTTTTTAATGATTTTGTTTTTAAAAAATCATCATTAAATATATTGTTAACTTCTTTAGCTTCTTTTTCATCTATTGTAATTTTTTCTTTTGAAACATTAAGTATCGCAGATTCTATAAAGTTTTCAAGTTCCCTAATATTTCCTGGCCAGTCATAAGTTAGCATAAAACGACTGACTTCTGGTGATATAGAAGTTACGTTTTTTTCAAAAATATTATTGTATTTTTTAATAAAATAATTTGATAAAACCTTTATATCTTCTAAACGTTCCCTTAATGGTGGAATATCTATTTTTACAACAGAAAGCCTGTAATATAAATCCTGCCTTATAAACCCATTATTGAGAATTTCATCGTTTTTTATATTAGTTGCTGCAATAATTCTTACATCAAAATTATGTTCTTTATTTTCACCTATTCTTCTTGCAGACTTATCTTCAATTGCCCTTAAAAGCTTTGCCTGTAAATGTAAT
The DNA here is from genome assembly GCA_002435835.1 of Firmicutes bacterium UBA6132. The sequence goes on along the minus strand of DIVM01000280.1, from coordinate 12,337 downwards.
GGCATACAATGAAGTTCATCTAAAAATAAAGTTCCACCATCACAAGCTTCAAACAATCCTTTTCTATCAAGAGCACCTGTATAACTTCCTTTACTTGTTCCAAAGAATATACTTTCCAAAAGGTTTTCCGGAACAGCAGAACAATTTTGTGCAATAAAAGGCTTATCTTTCCGATTTGATGCATTGTGAATACCATTTGCAAAAAGTTCTTTTCCTGTACCAGTTTCTCCTGTAATAAATATGGGAGAATTAGATTTAGCTACATGATCTGCATATTCAACCAATTTGACCATATTTTTATCTTTGCAAATTATATTGTCTAAATTATATCTTGCATTATAACCCATATTGAGACATTTAGGCTTCAATTTCATTACAGCGCTATCATCATGTAGTTCATTTACGTGATCATCATAATCAGCTATGACTTTAGAAAGCTCTATAGCACCAACAATAAGACCTCCATGTTTAATAGGTATAGAAATATTATCTGTAATCGAATCATCTACATATAAATTTTTAACATATTGACCTTTTCTCTCTATAAGCTTGTCTTTTTCCATACATTCAAAAAGAGAACTATTTGATTTACTTATATTATAAAATACATCAAATAAGTTTTTTCCTACTATAGATTCTTCCATTTTTTTATCAATATCGGGGTTAAATTTGACAGTAAAAAGAATTAAGCCTTCTTTATCTATTATAGTAATACCATCTATGTAATTTAATTCATTATACAAAGACATGATTAATACCTTCCTTTAGAATATTATTGTATAATTATGTTTTTCTAAAAATTATTACTTACATTATACCACAATAAATAAATAGAAAAAATACTATTATTTAGTTTTAATAATAATTTATTATTATGCTTATAAAAATAACCCTCAAACTTATTTTTGAGAGTTATAATAAAAATCAAAGTAAAAGTTCTTCAATTTCCATTCTTGTTTCAGGATATTCACGACCTTGAAGTTCTTCAGTCAAATTTTCTTTGTTTCCATACTTGCCTACTGCAACAACAGACATAATATTATAATCATCCGTTATTTCAAAAGCTTCGCGTGTTTTGTCCTTACTAAATCCACCCATTGCATGAGTTATAAGTCCACGCCTTTGTGCTTCAAGTGACATATATCCCCAAGCCGTCCCTGCATCAAACATATTCCAATAATTATCTTTGCTGTTTCTGGCAAAAGTTTTCTTAGATAATATAATTATAAGTACTGGCGCTTGATCAGCCCATATTTGATTTGACGGTGCTAAAATGCTTCTTATTTTTGTTAAAGTTTCATCGTTATCAGCTACAATGAAACGCCATGGCTGTTCATTAAAACAAGAAGGAGCATATCTTGCAGCTTCAATAAGCGCCATTACATCTTCTTTAGAAATTTTTTCGTTATCAAAAGCCCTTGGTGACCAACGGCTTTTTATTTCAGGCATAATTTCGTACTTGAATGTTCTTTCCATTTTTGTTTTTGTATGATTTAAAACAATCATACTTCCCCTTTCATTTTCAAATTATCACTAATAGTTTTTTTTCATTCACCTTTACTTGAAAGATCATAATACTTATTTAATTTTCTTAAATTATTTACCCATAGATAAATAATAAAAGGAAAGAAAAATAGAATAAGAAAATCATTGCCTGACATTAGAATAAAATCATAAATTCCATGCAGTATAGTTGGAATCAATAATGACTTTTTTAAATAAAACTTGCTATCATCAATTGATTTTGAAAATTTGGCTAAAGAAATATAATATCCCATTGTTATAGCAAAAAGCATATGAACAGGCACTGCAAGTATAGCCCTAAATAAACCTACTGATTCAACATCTGCAAATCTGAAAACTACATACATTATATTTTCAATAGTTGCAAAACCTAAAGCTGATAATACGCAATATACAATTCCATCTAATTTCTCATTAAAGGCAGTATTAAAATATACACTTTTTAATACAACCCGCCTTTTAAAATATTCTTCAGTAAATCCTGCAACAATAAATGCAGTATAAGCTGAACTGTAAATACCTGTAAAAATATTAAAAGAAGATAATATATTTTCTATAAAGTAAACTGGAATTACAGAAAAACATCCCATTAAAAATACTTTCAAAAGCATTTTAATGGGTTCTCTATCATATCTATCATAAAAATAAAATAATAAAGCTAAGCCTAAACCAGGAGTTACTGCTGTAATAAATAAATTTAAATTCATATTATAAATTCCTTTTAAATTTTATTTTAATTATTTTCGTCCATATTCAAAATAATATACTGAATGAATTATATAAAAATTTATATATGACATTTTACATTTACTTCTTTTTATAATATTTTTTTCTCTTTTTCTGGGGATTGATATTCTTTACTTCAGGCTGCCCCGTATTATTTGATTTTAAGGAAATCCACAAAGATTTACCTTCCTTGCCCTTTGTATGGATATCAAGAAAATCAAACTTTTTTAAGAACTTTGATAATTTAGTATCACCATAATTTCTTACATCAAAATCAGGATATCTTTTGACCAATTTATCGCCAAGTTCTCCCATATTAATGCTCTGATCTTCTAAATCAATTTCATTTAACATCTTAATAATAGCATTCTGAATTGTTTTAATGTCTGTCATAACTTTTACATTATCATTTTTATCATGAATAATTGTACTTTTACTTTCAATTGAATTATTTAAAGCACCTACATTACTTTGGGTTGTTTGGTTTTTATGCACATCTATCTGATTTTCTTCAATTTCTATATTATTTTCCCCTGAAGCTGCCAGAACATCAAGATATTTAAACTGATTACATGATGCTATAAATGGTTTTGGTGTTTTCTTTTCTCCCATTCCAACTACAAACATACCTGATTCACGAAGTCTAGATGATAATTTTGTAAAATCGCTATCACTTGAAACAATACAAAAACCTTCAACATTTTTAGAATATAGTATATCCATTGCATCTATAATCATTGCTGAATCTGTTGCGTTTTTACCTACTGTATAACCATATTGTTGTATAGGTGTCACTGAATTTTCTAACAATACATCCTTCCATGATGACGTATTTGATTTCGTCCAATCTCCATATATTCTTTTATATGTTGCAACACCATAGTTTGATATTTCATCTAATATGTACTTTATATATTTTGCTGATACATTATCAGCATCAATTAAAACTGCAAATCGTTTTTCATCTACCATAATATAATCCTTTCTATTTTTGACTTATATTTATAAACAATTTTATAAATTGATTTTGTAATGTAAATTATAAACAAAACTGTTGAAATTGTCAAAATAACATCATAATATCTTTTTCAATATATCTTTAAGAATTCCTATTAATATCAAAGATCATAATTTAATACCTGTTTTACTCTTATTCTACCAATCCATAAAGATTTAAATAAAAATTACTTCCCAATGATAATTTATCCAATACTTTAAAACTGTTACTGCATAATAAATCGTCAACATCTTCTTCTGAAATCCTATGGTCAACGGGTGGTCCTATAGGTGTGACTTTTTTATAAAATTCAATAATAGCAAGCTTTCCATCACTTTTTAATATTCTCATGAATTCTTTTAATATTTCTTCTTTATTTTCAATTTCGTGCAATACAGTTGCCATTAAAACCATATCACAACTTTTATTTTCTAATGGTAAAACATTTGAATTAACTTTAATAGGCAAAACATTTTTAACTTTGTAACTTTCAACTCTGCTGTTTAATAATTCAATCATACCATCGGATATATCAAGGGCATAAATATTACCGAAACTTATTCTTGATGCTGCAAATGAAAACACTCCCGTTCCTGCACCAAAATCACATAGCGTCATGTTATCTTTAAATCCTATTTTTCTTAAAGTTTCCTCAGGTTTTAATTCATCCAATCTTATTTTGTTTTCAAGTTTACTAATCATCATACCCTCTTTTATATTTATTATATTTAATTTTAATATACCATAATTTTCAAACAAATAAAATACGAAATCATTAATTCAAAATACAAAAAAATATTTTCTATATAGTTTGCTTTTATTAATCTAATTTGTTATCATGTGCTTGTAGCAAAATTTAAAATGTTGTTTTGCTCTATTGCTAAATATTTTATTTAAACATAAGTTATTAGGAGGAAAAATGGATAATTACAATAATTTACTACTTATGAAAAAAGATATGGAAACAGGTTTTCTTATTGAAGAAATTGGCTCATATAAAATAAACAACCACATTGAATATATAGATAAGATATTTCTATTTGAAGAAGATGGAAAATCATTAATTTACTTGAGAATTACTACTAATGAAATTAACGAAGATTGGAAATACTACGGAATTTTCGACTTATATAATACTGAAGTTTTTTCAGAAAAAACATATGATATCGAAGAGTATAACGAAGATTATAATCCTAAATGGATTTTGAAAATTCAATATTCAAATAATTATGAGGAAATGGAAAATCTATTAAATGTAATTTTATCCACTCATGCAGCTGAATTAGAACGCATAATTCCATTAATACATGAAGAAGACTACACAGAATAATTAATTAACTAATTTAAATATACACATTTAAAATAATAAAAAATGCTCCTTTTATAATAGCAGTTTCGCTGTAACTAAAAGGAGCATTTTAAAATTTAATTTTCAAAGTATTCCTTCGTCCATCAATACTTGTTCAAAAGCCATTACAACTGATTCATCATAATATTTTCCAATGCAACTTTTTAAATCTTCCAAAGCTGTTTTTGGATCCATTGCTTTTCTATATGCTCTGTCCGATGTCATGGCGTCATAGGAATCGGCAACAGCTATAATTTTTGCTTCAATACGAATTTCATCCTTATTTAATCCATTAGGATATCCGGAACCATCCAATCTCTCATGGTGTTGTTTTACTATGCTTGAAATATCATCCATAAATTTCCCGGACAAAAGCTCGGAACTGTATGTACTGTGATTTTTAATATAATTAAACTCATTTTCACTGAGGCTTGATGTCTTATTTAAGATTTCGTCAGGTATAAAGCATTTTCCTATATCATGAAACAAAGAAGCTAATGCTAAAGCATAATTAATTTCAGAGGAAAGGCCAAGTTTGCTGGCTATTTTTACCGAATAATCCTGTACTCTGTTTCCATGTTTATGGGTATAAATATCCTTGTCTTCTGATTTTTTCAAAAGGGTACTTAATTCATCAGTATATGTATACAACAAATTATAAACAGGTTTGGATGTTACATACAACATTTTTGTATTTGTAATTGTTCTAAATGGTACGGTGTCTTGAATTCCTTGAACATAAAAATAATCGCCTTTGTACAATTTTATGGATTTATCACCATCTTCAATTAAAATCGAACCGTCTATAATGTAGTAAAACTCCATTAAATCCGGAGTATTTCCAGGTGTAATACTGTTTGGTCTTTCAGCTGAAAACTCATATAACATTATTTCAAAATCATCTTTTCTTGCAAGAAGGCTCAGTATAGAAGTACCTCTTACTTGATCTATATATTTTTCATCTTTGCAAATAATTAAACCTTCCATTAACTACCACTCCCCCTATATGGATATTTTTTCCAAAATATCCTGTATATTAATATAAGGAGAGAAACAATTCCCTCCTTATATAGCTTTAATTATATTGTTTTATTTTTATTTTTTATCTTAATGTGCATAGCATGGATCTACATAAATTGTTCTGTCAGCAATTTGCACTTCGATATACTTGCGTTCTATTTCAATTCCAACTTCTGCTGCTTTATCAATTAATTTGTCTACTTTTTTTTCTGTTTTACTGATCAATTCATCACATATTTTATCAATTGAATCATTCAAAGATTCTTGTTTTTGAATATTTTGTGATGACTGAATCACTTCTTTGTCTGCTTTTTCTTGAGCCTTCTCAATGGATTTATAAACGTAATCGTTAGTTTTGTCAATTTGATTCATAATTCCTTCATTAATATTTTCCGATATTTCCGCTGCAAATGCAACAGGTGCTGATAATGCAAAAATGCAAGTCATAACAAAAATAAGGGAAATTGATTTTTTAATGCTTTTATACATTTTTATCCTCCGTTATTCTTCAACCTGTCATAATTCAATTTGAACAGAAATAGAAAACCCCTCTTCGGTAGCTGGCTGCCATGTTAAAGGCCCTGTAGCTTTGCGTCGCTAACTTTCATTAGCTTTGCTATTATCGGTTGAAGTTATTTTAATTAAATATTAACATAATTTTACAAAATGTCAATACTTTCATGGAAAACTTTTTCTTATTAGCAATTATATTTTTAATATAATAATTCTTTATAATTTTATTAATATGTATTTTTACTTATAGCAAAGAAAACCCACTTCAATTTTGCGATTGCTCTGGACATCCTATTTATTATTTTTTTAGTATCTTAATGTTTATGTTTATGGGTGTGTTCTTCAGTCATAGAAAGCCTCCTTTAGTATCCTCCAGTAGGGGATGTTAACACTCTATCACTTGGCAATAAAAAAAAGCAATCCTTTTTATATGATTGCTCAAATAATTACAAACAGGTTTCGACAGTAATATCATTATATAGTAAAAAGGTTAATAACCTTTTGGTCTCGACCACTTAGAAGATCCTTGTGACATGAATGTATCATAGTTTAAAAATCTCGAGCGGTAGAATACAAACCATACTGATGCTAAAAGATAAAATGCAAATCCTGCGGTTAAATTGATCCAGTAGCTAAAGTACATACCGAACAATGTTGCGCATGAAAATATAAGCACAATTACAGAAGGCATTGGATGCCATGGTGACATATAACCTCTTTCTATAGACCCTACCGGGTACATTTTACGAAATTTAATCATCATAATTGCACACAAAATGTATACCAATAGTGCTGATAAAATGGAAAATGTTATTACTTGGTCCAACAAACCTGTAAATCCAAATGCTAATGAAATCGGCATTAAAAACAATATTGCCCTATATGGCGTCTTATATTTTGGGTGAAGAACTGAAAAAGATTTAGGTATTAATGTGTCCTTTGACATGGAATACCAAGCCCTACTGGCATCTGCAATACATCCATTTGCACTAGCTAAGCATGAAAGCATAGTTCCAATAAACAATATTTTTATTACTAATACACCGCCAGTTGCAATAGCTGCATCATATAAAGGGTATGTAGAACTGCCGAGAGTTTCTGCATCTACTAATCCCGATGATACAAACCATGTAATAGATGCACCAATTATTAATGTAAGCAAGCCCATAATTGATCCTACAGGTAAAGCCCTTCCCGTTGATTTGCATTCTTCTGCAACAAGTGCAGTACCTTCAATTCCTAAGTAAAACCAACATCCGAATTGGAGAGCTCCTAAAATACCCATCCAACCATATGGAAGCCCATTGGTAAATTCCTTTAAATTAATCAAACTTTCAGAAGGCGAATAAAACTTCGTACTGAATAATAATATAATTATAGTTAAGAACGCTATACCAGTTAATATAATATTCAAATTTAGCGTAGCATGCACGCCTCTGTAATTTATAAATGTTAAAAGCAATATGCTTAAAATTATATACGGCAACGGCTGAACATCAGGGCTTAGTGTCTTAAGTATTTCACCTACTACTAAAGCATCAGCTGCTTCTAACATAACATACTCGAAAACCAGCATCAATCCCACATTGAAAGAAGCAAGTGGCCCTAACAGATATTTAGCCATTGCATACTGGCCTCCTGATTCCGGAATGACTGAACCCATCTCTGTATTAATCATAATTAAAGATATATATAATATTCCAATTGTCCAGCATGCTATAATTGAGCCTAATGAACCTCCTTTTACTATTGAGAAGTTCCACCCCATAAACTGGCCTACCAATACTATTCCTACACCCAATGCCCATACATGCATTGGCCCCAGCACTTTAGCTAAATGGGATTCACTGTTTTTTTCCATAATTTAATCCTGCCCTTCCAAGAAATCAATTTATTTTTCATCTCTTGATCTGCTTTTTTCAACTTTTATAAAATCTGTTATAAAAAACAAAACAATCAAACCGCTCAAAACCCATGCCACATTATTCATAACGCTCCAAAAACTCATTTTGCGTCCTCCTCTTCTGAGCTTTCATTTTTGTAAATATGCTTTATCATTGAATTTAATCCTTTTTGTGATTGGCTGAGCATGAAAGTTAAATAAACAGCTAATCCAATAAATGTAATAAATAATGTTTTGTAATTGATAATATAACTAATTTTAGCATCTTCACTTTGCATCAACATAGCACTCAGCAGTGTAGCAAAGCATAAAATCATAATAAACATAGAATCAAATATTTCTAAAATTATATTATTTTTTTTATTTATTTTATTTTTTTTATTTTCCATAATCATTATCTCTTTTCTGAAATTTCATCATTATATAATTTTTTTTGATTTTTCTTTAAATGTATAATCACAGCCGTGCATGAAGCTGTTGCAATAGTTCCCAAAAAAATTCCTATGGTATATATAATGATTCTAATAGTTGGGTTTTCCAAAATTTCGCTGATATTTAACATAATAACAGTTAAGATTATCCATAAAACAATTGTAAATATAATTATTCCAAAACAATCTAAGGTATACATTTTTTTAATTTGATTTTCCATTAACTACACCACCTTTAATTATAATCTTGTTTCTAAGATTTAATTTAATTAGACTTCGGAAAGCGAATAAATTAAATGTTATTTCTTAACTATATTACAAGCAAAAAATATGCCAAGTTTTGTACATACAGCCGAAATAAAAAAAATTTCATAATTCCTTTATTTTTAAACAAAAATGGAATGAATTAATAGTTACATATAGGATAAATTGCAAAGATAAATATGCAAAATTTTCTTCACTGTTTTGCACATGCAAAAAATTATGCATGCAAAAAAGGAAATTTATAATAAATTAGATACAGATTATATTAATTACCAATTAATATAATCTTCAAATTTAGCGTATCGTGAATACTATGTAATTTATAAATATTAAATAAGATGACTTATTACAAAATATAAACCATCTTATTTAAAATATACAACTGTTAGAACTTAAATGGTGAAGACGTTCTAAATCTTATATATAGGCATATTCAATTAAACATTCATTTACTGTTTCAATAACTTTTCTCATTGATACATTGTTTTCATTGGACAATAAAGATAATATTCTATTTTGGTTTTCTTTAGTTAACAGAGGTTTAGTTATTCTTTCAAATTTTTCCTTAATCCACTTTATATCAACATTATCTTTAGCTTCACCTATTGGTGCAAATAAATCGGACATATATGTAGTTCCGTCTTCTAAAATAAATTCTACTTTGCATAATCTTTCAGCAGGGAATCTATCTTCTATTTCTTCATCAATAACAAAATTAATTTTATTCATAAAACTAATTACTTCTTCTCTGTCAAGATTATGATCAATTACTTGTTCAATACCCACATCACCATCAATTATTCCTACAGCTATAGGGAAGCTTATGTTGTATTGAGCTTCATCAGTTGTTTTTGGTACGACTTTACTTAATCTTGTGGCAGAATCAAATGTATGAACATTTACTTTAACAATTTGATCTTTATTTATATTATATTTATTAATTAAGGAATGTGATGCTAAAATTGCCGGATGTGCCCATCTGCAACATGTGAACGGTTTAAAATACAAATTCATTATTTCATATTTTTCACCTAAAGAATTTAATAAGTATTCAAATTCATCTAACTCAAGCAAATGAGTTTTTCCTGTTGTCCCGGATAATGTTTCAAGTACTGCCATAGCACCTATTAGCGCTCCAAAAGGAACTCCATCTTTGTTCATAGAAGGGTATTCTACAGCTCTCATTACCGGTGTAAGTGGAGCATGGAAATCTGCTATTGACAACGCATTATTTAATTGTTTTTTGTTTAATCCAAATATTCTTGATACTCCTGCACTTGTTCCAACTGCTCCATAAGCTCCCGTACTGTGCAAATAATTGTAATGTTTCTGCATAGCTAATCCACTTCTTATGGCAGTCTCATATGATACAACTAATGTAGTTAAAAATTCCTTATATGTTATATCCTTTTCTAAAGCAGCTGCCAATATACCTGCTATAATAGAAGTTCCAGGATGTCCTTTAATCATATTATGCCCATCATCAATATCAAAAGAATTTGATGCATGACCTAATGCCACAGTTGCACCTATGAAATCAAATTTATCGTCTAAGCCTATTACTGAATTATTTCCATCTTTATAAATGGATTTTGCAAGTGATACCCCTGCTTTAAATTGATTTCCCTTACTTCCTAAAATAAGTGCAGTCATTAAATCTATACTGCAAACTATAGCTCTCTCTTGAACTTTTATAGGCAGGTCTTCCCACTTAGTATTTAATATATAATTTTCTAAAATATAATTAGTTGTAAAATTCATATAATTTTTCCTTTCTCATTTTAGCTTCAGACTGAATTACTGCAATCAGAAATAAATTAAAAGAACACACCCAACAACGCTGTCAAAGATTACTTATGAACCAGGGAACTTTAATATATTAATAATATAAATAATTTCTCAACTTTTCACGGATATAAATGTTAAATATAAACTTAAAAACATATGGATTCATAATTTAAGCTTATAAGGTACTATGATTTCGGCATGAAAAGTTGAGTATAATTTTTTAACTTAATTTAACTATTTATTATAAACACCATCATTTAAATATGCTAATAATTCTTCCTTACTCATATCTTCAATTCCAAGGTATGCCAAATTATATTTACTAGTCTCAAAGAAATTCTTTTTATGCATAGCTCCTGCCAATACAATCATTGTATCGATCACAGGAGTCGGAATACCATATTGAACGCCTAAATCATGATAAATTTTACATCCTACAGGTACATCTTCTGTCAAATAACGATGGTTGATATTATTAGGGCCAGTGTTCCCTTCAGTAGAAGGTTGATCAAGTGGAAATACTACGTTATCTTTACCTTCTTTATCTAGTCCCATATATTCTTGAGTAAGAACACTGCGGCGGGAGAAGAAAGATTCGTATGAATATGATGGAGTTCCAACGCCGATACCTTTTGCCAGATTTTTTTCTTCTTCGTAGAACTGATATTGTACCTCACATATAGAAGGACACAGACCATGGCTATACATTGAATAATTTGTCTTGTCGTGACCTCCAAAGATTACTCCCCAGTTTTCCATTGTGGATACGCCAAGAATTGTTGCTGGCACGTGTATTACAGGGTTAATATTTGCAAATCCAATGTCCAATACTGTATTACCTGCCTCAGGACCATCACCATATGTAACAGCATCAATACAAGGCAAATATTTAGAAGATTCCATAAAATCATCGATATCAGACATCGGTAGTGATGCGCCTCTTAAAGTGATTGCACGATATTTAACTCCTACATGAGGGAATAAAAACTTTCCTACAGACTCTATACGTGTACCGTAAGGAGCTGATGACCATCCACCTATGATTACCTTTTTTGTACAGCCCATCTCACGCATCAATTTACGCAAAATTAAAGAAGCATAGTTATCAGTGAAAATATGTATAACCTGTCCGTCCTCGAGATGTGGGACTAACTCACGGAAAAATGGTTCATGTGCAAAAGCTGGAGCTGCAACTACAATCAAGCCAGCACCTCTCACTACTTCTCCCATATCACTGCTAACCATATCAAGAAAAGCCCTTCCTGAACGCTCAAAACAATATAGATTGCGTTGCAACCCATCCAACAATATTCCTGTTTTCTCCAAATTAGCAAGTGAACTTTCAGCAAAAGGCATCATGTCATAAATACGAACCTCACGTCCTGCCAATTTCATGTCTGCCGCACATGTTTTACCAACAGCTCCTCCACCAAGTACTGCTATTGGCATATCTTTTAAATATTCCATATTACTCATTATTAACTCTCCTCTAATATTAATATTTTTTTATTTATACATACTATAATTGCAACAATAATGCCAAAATACAGTTTAATTATATTTTTATGAAAAATATATCATCGTTGAAATATCAATACAAATACGAATCCATTAATTCTTTTCCAAAACTGCAAGTATAAAATTTTTAAGTGAAATTATTAATTATGTCATTTTGAGACTCAATCATTGTAAATTGTTGATTACTACGCACATCTCAATATGAAATGAAAATATTTCATTTTGAGATACAATACTGTATTTAAAATTTATAAAAAAATAGGTCTATTAAGAGTGATCATCATCCTTAATAGGCCTTACTTAGC
>DIVM01000058.1 GCA_002435835.1 Firmicutes bacterium UBA6132 | reverse complement strand
ACATGGTTGGTGAATATGTAACAGTTTACATTGGCAGATACTATGAAGAAACTGAAGGCTGGAACTATGGACGTCATATTACTACAGGAATTGACACAGATGAAGACAATTACTTTGTAGTAACTGAAGAACCATGGTCATCAAGAACAGCAGGCTACAAATATTATGTAGAGCTTCTCAATCAGTTTGATGATGAAATAACATATGAATTCACAGAAGATGAAACAGAATTTGAAAGTGTTGAAAAAGATTTATCTTCAAGTACAACTATGACCGAAGTAACAACAATGTTACCTAAGGGTACTTTAGTTGATGTAGAATTTAACAGCGACGGAACTATTACATCTATTGATAAAGTTGATCAAATTGATGATAAAGATGTTGATGCTGCAGAAATTGATGAAGATTATGACAGAATAGTACTTAATGGAAGAACATATTACGTAAGCGATGAAACTGTATTCTTTGGATTAGGTGTAGATGATTCTAATAAAGTTACAAAAGCGGATGCATATACTTGGGAAGATATATCTGATATTGAAGCAGATAACCTCAGAGTAATAGCAAATGCAGATGACAACGAATTAGAAGCTGCCGTATTCTTTTATAATGACAATGCTAATTTAACATTGGGTAAAAATGACTATGGCTATGTATTAAAACGTGAAATCAGAACTGATGGATTGTGGGTATTTATGGCTATAGAAAATGAAGTTGTTGAATACTTTGCAGGAGATTTAACTAAATCAACTCAAAACAGTTTGCAAGAAAAAGTTCTTGTTGAATTTACAGCAAGCGGTGAAGATTTAGATGATGCAGTAGTTATATCAAGAACAAAATTTGATGCTGAATCAAACGAAGTGACAGAAGCTATGTTAAATGTTGCAACAATAAAAGTTACAACAGGTTCTAGTATATATGCAGCTAAATTTACTAACAATGAAATTGTTATAGATGATGAAGATGCAGCTGAAGTTGATGGTGCTGTAGTTGCTACATTTGATGGAACACTTGAATTTTCTGCAGGTTATGATGACAATAATGTAACATTTACATTCGACAAATTCGAAATAGTAAGCGGTGGAGTTGATACTAAGAATGGTATTATCGAAGTTATGGCAGCAGGAACTGACGAAGACGAAGATAAGACTTGGTTCGTAGATGTTGACAAATATGGCAATGATTCATTCTACTATGATACAGATATTTCTCACAGGGTTCTTGAAGACAAGATTATGTCTTTAGAAGATTTAGCTGATGGAGATATGATTTACATCTTTGATGTAGATGAAGAAACAGTTACTGAATATATCTCAGTATACGACAGATAAGAATTATTAAAAAAACCTGCCGATATTTATATTTTATCGGCAGGTTTTTTTAAAATATATGCAAGTTAGCACATACAATCATAAATATGAGGTGATTAAAATGTTAAAAAAAATGGGATTACTATTAGCTACAATGATTATTTTAACATTCAGCATTACCTATGCTGAAGAACAGACTCAAAATCAGATATACAATCTTTCTTTGGAGGAAGCTGTAGAACTTGGTTTAAAAAACAATGAATCAATAAAAATTGCCCAATTAGATATTGAAAAAAATCAAGTTATTTCAAAAAAAGCTGCTTCAAAGTGGTCTAATGCTCCTGAAAGTTCAATGATTGAAACCAAACTGTTGTCAGATGGATATTACAAAAGGCAATCTGATATGGCAGTTAAGTTGTCAAGAAAAAGTAAGGAACTCATTGAACAAAAAATAGAGCTTGGAGTTAAAAACAGCTATTATGAAATAAGCAGGAGTTTAAAAGATATTAATGTAAAGGAAGAAAATGTTTTACGTGTCTTGGAGCAACAAAAAATTGCAGAGGCAAAACTTAAAATTGGCACAGGCATAAAACAAGAAGTTTTAACTGCACAGGCGGCTGTAGAAGAAGCTAATCTGGCACTTTCAAATGCCAAGGATGATTTGATATACAAAAAAATGGAATTCAACAAGCTTTTAGGTCTTCAATCTAATGTGGTTGTAAATTTAACTAGCGATGTAATAAATAAAATAAGCTTGCAGGGAGCAGTCAACATAGATATAACAGAAAAGATTTCCATGGCACAAAAAAATAGAATGGAAATTATTCAAGGTCAGGAAAATACAGAAGTTTCTAACCTCTATTTTGATATAGTGTCAAGTTACAGCACGGAAAATACATATGATTACAGAGCAGCAAAATATGAAAAAGAAAAAGCCATTAATGAACTAAATGATGCAATGCAGAATGTAGAATTAAGTGTTACAAATGCTTACTTAAGTATGCAGAAAGCTGAACGTGCCATAAATGTATATGAAAAAAACATCAATAGCCTTGAAGAAGCTTACAGATTGTCTCAACTTTCCTACGAAGCTGGGGTTGGAGTTCAGATGGATGTTTTAAATGCTCAAAATATGCTTTATAACGCTGAATTATCGTATGTTCAGTCAATGCACAATTATAATCTGGCAAAACTTACTTTTGAAGCATCTTATGGAATCGGCTATTAGAAATAATGGGGCAGTTTATGAAAGAAGAGGATACAAGGGAAAGAATATTAAATGCAGCAAGAGAGGTGTTTTCTAAAAAGGGATATGTAGGCTCTACTACAAAGGAAATATCAGCCGTTGCAGAAGTGGCTGAAATAACATTATTCAGACACTTTGAAACAAAAAACAATCTTTTTTGTGAGACCATATCAAAGTTTATTGTAAGGCCAATGTTAAATTTTAGCACATCAAAAACAAAAGGAAATTCAGAGCAGGTTATTCAGAAAATCATTGAAGAAAGAACAGACACATTAAGAAAAAACAAAGATTTGTTCATTTGCACAATATATGAAGCTCAATTTAATGATGAGATAAAAGTAATGCTTAAAAACATTTTTTCCAAAGTTTTTGATGAACTTATTCATTATATGAGAAACGGACATATGAAATCAGGCGAGGCTACAATCGAATATATTGCACAAATTATATTATCAACTATTGTAGGCTTAATTATATTTGAATCTTTAACAGGCAGTGAAACCTTTAAAGATACTATAAAATTATATGAAACAATTAAAACATTAATATAGTAAAGATTGGAGAAAATCATTTATGAGTAAAAAAAAGTTTATACCAATTGTTATAATTTTTTTAATCATCTTGATAGCAGTTGTCAAAAATACCAATTCAGCTTCAAGCAGCAAAGAAAGCTCTGCAGAAGAAGCTGATCTTGGTATCCCCATAGAACTTGAAACTGTAGTCAAAGATAATTTAATGGAAACTTTAAACTATGTAGGTACAATTGAACCTAAGAATTCAACAACAGTATCACCTTTCATAGCAGGACAGATAGTTCAAGTTTATGTTGAAGAAGGAAGTAATGTTAAATATGGAGATATCTTGGTAAAAATTGATGACAGCCAGCTTCGGGCAAGCCTTGAAACAGCACAGAAGAAGTATGAAACATTAAACACAAATTATAATTATCTGGTGAATGAAATCAACGATTTTTATGAAACAAATCCGCTTAATAAGCAGCTTAAAACAGCTCAGTCAAATTATGAATATTTGAAAAGCGAAAAAGATAATTATGAAAATTTGTATGAAGAAGGTGCAATTCCTAAAACAACTTTTGACAAATTAGAGCAAGAGACAAATAATGCGTACTTTAAATTAGAAGAGCTAAAGGCGACAATTCAAAATGCCTATGACAACTTAGTTCATGAAAAAGACATGGCGGCGAAACAAAAGGAAGAATTAAATGCATCTATAAATGAACTTTATGTGAAAATAGAAGACACAGTTATTAAAGCTCCAATTAGCGGGGTTGTTAAAATGATTGAAGGCGAAATGGGGGACTTGGCTGTAGTCGGAAAACCTTTGATTTCCATAGATGATAATGAAGAGCTGGTTGTAAAGGTCAATGTATCTGAAAGTGATATCAACAGAATATCAGTTGGCAGCATAGCTGTTTTAAAAATAAACGGTTTAAATGATGAAATAAATACAAAGGTTAGCAAAATTATTCCAAATGTAAATCCCAGCACCAGAATCGGCTTAATAGAATTAGGTCCCATAATAAATGAAAAGTCATTTGTGTTATTTTCTGGCAGTAGCATAGAAGTTAAAATTATTACAAATGAGATAAAAGATAAATTAATAATACCTAAAAATTCTATAAAAAATTTAAATGAAAAGAATATGGTTTATTTATTTAGTAATGGGATGGTTAAAGAAGTTGAAATTGAAACTGGTATTACCGTAGGCGAAAGTACAGAGGTAAAGAATGGGTTAAAAGAAGGAGACAAAATAGCAACCACGAATTTATCTAAATTATATGAAAATGCAGCTGTTTTTGTTTTTAAAGGTGAAGAATAATGAATATAGGCAAATTTTCTATTAATAACAAGTATTTCATTTTATCAGTTGTAATAGCAATAGTAATTTTGGGGATATATTCGAGGATATCTTTAAAAACACAGATGTCTCCAGATACTAATGCTCCTACCGTTACAGTGATCACTCAGTATCCAGGTGCTTCTTCTCAAGATGTGGTTAAAGATGTTGTTGAGCCCATGGAAGATGAATTTGGGAAATTAGAGGGTATTTTTAGAGTAAAATCTACAAGTCAGGATAATATTGCTGTAATATCTTTGGAGTTCAGCTATGCAACCAATACAGATGAAGCAGCAATTGACATACAAAATTCAATAAGCAGAATCAGAAGCAATTTGCCTTCTAATATAAGTGAGCCGAAAATTTTAAAATTCAGCACTTCAGATAAACCAGTTCTCACATTAAGCTTAAAAAGCAATTCTATAGATTTGAGAACAGTCAGACAAATAACAGAAGATGAAATAGGATTTAGTTTGCAGTTGTTAGAAGGAGTTGCTTCAGTTGACATATTTGGAGGATACAATTCTTTAGTCAAGGTGAACGTGGACAAAAACAGACTTACTTCTTATGGACTTACTTTAGAACAAGTTTCTTCCATACTTGCTCAAAACAATATAAAGGCACCAGGTGGAAAATTAACTGATGCCAATAAGGAAGTATTAATAAGAGTTGAAGAAAATCTTGAGACGATAAATGATATAGAGAATATTAGAATACCTTTAAAAGATGGAAACTTCATTTATTTAAAAGATATAGCTGAGGTAGAATTTTCCACGGAAGATTTGGAAAGTAACTACAGATATAACGGAAGCGAAGGCATAGCTTTGTTAGTGTTAAAAAGAAGTGATGCAAATACGGTGGAAGTTGTAGAAGACATTAAGAAAGAAGTTGAAATTTTAAAAGAAAAATATCCGTTCATTCAATTTGAAATAGCTCAGGATGACTCAATATTCACTAACCAGATGGTTGATAATATGTCATCAAGCGTGTTGATGTCAATGATTTTTACAATAATACTCATAATGCTTTTCATATCCAATGTAAGCCAGTCGCTGGTTGTTTCCATGTCAATGCCTTTAGTATTTTTAACTACATTAGCATTAATGAAGTTTTCGGATATGAAGCTGGATATGGTTACTTTATCAGCACTAATTCTCAGCATAGGATTTGTTGTTGATGCATCCATAGTTGTTGTTGAAAATATTGTAACTCATAGAAATGAAAAAAATAAAGATATTGTAACAGCTGCTATTGACGGAACTAATGAAATAGCAATGGCTAATATGGCAGGAGCAACAACTACATTGGTTGTATTAATACCTCTTTTGTTTATAGAAGGTTTTGTAGGAGAAATGTTCAGACCTTTATCATTAACCGTAATTTATGCCATAAGTTCATCTTTGGTTATAGCTTTGTTTATTATACCATTATTTACGGTGATGCTCAGCAAATTTAAATTTACAAAAACTGAAAAATTAGTTAACAAAATATCATCGCCTTGGAACAAGTTGATGTATAAATTAAGCGAGTTTTATATTGGTATATTAAAATTAGCTTTAAGAAATAAGTTTAAAACATTAATATTAGTCTTACTTCTCTTGGTTTTAAGTGGCAGGTTTTTAGTTAACAACGGTATGGAAATGCTACCTCAATTTGATAGCGGAAAAACATATGTATCTGTTGAAATGGAGCCGGGCACAACAATTGAAGAAACTAGTAACGCAGTTGAGTATATTGAAAGCTTTTTAGCTAAAGAAGAAAATGTTGTAAATTATGATGCTCAGATAGGTTATGAAAAGGGCAGTAATTCTATGAGTGATTTTGGAGTAATGGGCACCAACCAAGCTGTTCTTACAGTTAATTTGACAACGAGATTGGAAAGAAAAGAAACAATATGGGAATTTCAAGAAAGGCTTAGGAATGAAATACAAAAAATTCCCGGAATTAAGAGATATTCGGTTAAAGAACAAGGAGGAACCGCATCATCAAGTGCTAAAGCTCCTATTGACATAAAAGTTAGTGGTGCAGACCAAGAGATATTATACAGCATTGCGGACAAGCTACAGCAAGAAATTGCCAAGGTTGAAGGTACAACTAATTTATATAAGAGTTTTAACATGGATAATTTGCAGATGAACATTAAAATGAATGAATCCCGTATCCAGGAGCTCGGGCTTACAAATGCTGCGGTTGCTAATCAAATATATAATTCAATGGAAGGAATTGTTGGAACCGATTTAGATATTGATGAAACAGAAAATGTGGGAGTTTCAGTTCAATATATGGATGAGTACAATGAATCTTCAGACAGATTGTTAGATGTATATATTAATACTCCTGTTGGGGTTAAAGTTCCTTTAAGGGAATTAGCAAATATTGAGTTAAATGAGAGAGCAAACATAATTACAAGGGAAGACTTAGAATATACAATAGACATATTGGGATACACTCATTCAAGAGCCTTCAGCCATATAACGAAGGATATAAATAAGATAATTAAGAATTATCCTCTTCCAAGCGGTTATACAATAGAACTGACTGGAGAACAGCAAAGTATGTCTGATTCAGCAAAGGATATGATGTTTCTTTTGTCATTGGCTGTTATATTGGTTTATTTAATACTAGTGCCACAGTTTAAATCATTCTTGCATCCGATTACTGTTATGGTTGCAATACCGTTGATAGTAATTGGTATAGCGCCTGCATTAGGATTAACAGGAAAATATATTTCAATGCCGGTACTTTTAGGGTTTATACTTCTGGTAGGAACAGTTGTTAACAATGCAATTTTGTTAGTTGAATTTATCAATGAAAGAAAAAAAGAAGGTATTGAATTAAATGAAGCCATATTGCAAGCTGTAAAATCAAGATTCAGACCTATAATGATGACCGCTTTGTCTGATATAACAGGTATGATTCCTTTGGCAGCGCAGCTTGCCCTTGGTTCGGAAAGATTTTCGCCTCTTGCAATAGCAGTAATAGGTGGCATGGCAGCGGCAACTTTCCTTACAATTGTTATAATCCCAGTAATATACGCATCTTTTGAAGAATTAAAACAAAAGATTTTTGGAGAGAGTCCTCAAATTTCCTAAAAAATACCCCCTATAGATTTAAATATCTATAGGGGGTTTATTAAATATTAGTAGTTTCATATTCTTTAAGAACATTTAGTGTAGCTGAATTTAATGTTTTATCTAACATTTTTACAATTTCATCGGGTTTATCTTTCATACCTTTATTGGCCCATTGGATTATGATGGATATTAAAGTAATAGCTTGTAAATTTGCTAAAAAATTTATTTTATCATCAGGGATATCTGCATCTATTGAAACTTGTTTTATTTTATTTTTGCAAAATTCGTATAAATCGGGATAGATAGTTTGTTCAAAATATTCACGTCCAACAGATTGCATTGTATATTCAAACATGGACTTATTTTCAAGAATATAAATTAATATGTTTTTAATAATTTTTTCCCAACTGTCAATTTGAGATTCATTTAATAAGTGACCTATTTCATTTTTATATGTCCAATCGAGCAATTCGTAAATATCTTGAAAGTGATAATAAAAAGTTTGTCTTGTTAGTTGACAGTCTTTAGCTATATCTTTTATTGATATTTTATTTAAAGGTTTTTTACTTAAAAGTTTTTTAAATGATTTTGAAATTAAAATCTTAGTCATTTCAGTCAATATGGAATGCGACACTACATTTCCCCCTTTTATTTCTTATTTCATAAATTGATGAATGTATATCCTTTGCCTCTTATTGTTTTCAAATATTCATTGTTTGGGTCAATTTTACTTCGCAGCCTTTTTATGGCTACTCTAAGCATACCGATATTAGCATAGGCTATACCCCATACACAGTTAATAATTTGTTCATTAGTTAGGATTTTACCTTTATTATCAATGAAAATACGAAGTAACTTATATTCTTTGGTAGATAAATTAATTTGAACTCCATCTCGATATACTTCGGAACTATCAGTTTTAATTTCTAAGGAGTCATAGTTAATAATTTTTTCTATGGGTTTAGTGTTTTTTTTAGATGTTAATTTTTCTACAAATTCTTCAACTGGAATTTGTTTATATGTATTTTCATTGTCGCATATTTCAAATATAATATAGTCATCAAATTTTATAAAATTTTCACCTAAGTAATTACAAGTTATATGATTCACATCAATCTCCCTTACATAAAGAAATTAAGAAATTAATAAACAATAAAATTATAATAGCGAGACTATTTATTAAGTATTTCATAACTTATATCATAGTATCGCTATTACGTCCCCTTAAACAATTTTATAGGAGTTTTGGGGAAATAAAATTTTGAAAAATTTATAAGAATTATAGAAATTCTTATATTTCAAGTATATGTTTTATAAAAGATTTACGCAATAGACAATGATTAGGATATGACAATTGATTTTACAAAATAAATAAAATGTAAAACAAAACTACTTAATTGTGATAGAAATAAATACTAAGCAACAGAATATATAGGTAATAATAGCAGAAAAAATAGAAATTCAAAGGTCATCCCTATCCCGTGAACTAAACAAGATGAGGAATGATGGATTAATTGATTTCGACATAGATACATAATAATAAATAATGTGGAAAATTAAAAAAAGAACATAAAATTGATGTTTAAATCAATAAAAAACCGTGATTTTAATAATCAGCGGTTTTTTAAAAATTAAACAAGTAACAAATCATCAATATTTAATATTTTTATTTTTTTATTTGCTTCTTGTTTTATTAATTTTTCTTCTTCAAGATATAAAAGTTTTCGGCTTATAGTTTCTGGTGTAGTGCCTAAATATGAAGCTAAATCTTTTTTGCTCATGGGCAATGTGATTTCATTTGAATCACTTAAGTCTGAACATTCAATTAAAAATTTTGCAATCCTTGTTTCAACCTTTTCTGTTGCAAAATCTGTGGTTTGTTTTTCTGATTTATCTAATCTGTTTGCAAATTCTGATAATACTTTTAATGAAATTGATGGATATTTTAAAAGGAGTTTCTGTAAGTCATGACGTTTAACAATGCAAACTTCTGTTTCTTCCATAGCCTGTGCGTAAGCTTCATGAATTGATTCATTAAATAAAGCTAATTCTCCAGTAAAGTCCCCATCTTTTAAAATTCGTACCAGCTGCTCCTTTCCTGATTCGGATAAACGGTAAATTTTAATTTTTCCTTTGCTGACTATATAAAGAGAATCTGATTGATCACCAGCCTTATAAATAATTTCCCCTTTTTTATATGAAGCAGAATGTGTAACCTTTGTAATTTCAGGCATTTGGGATTTTTCTAAGTGGTTAAATATTGGAACAATAGAAACGCATATATCATTATTTTTTGCATGATTGTGATGCTGTTTATGAATTTTAATAATATGATTCAAAATTTGCACTGCTTCATACCTCCCATGTTTTTATTTAAGATTATATTATTATGACATAGGTGTATGTGATTTGTGCAACATAATTTAAATTTATGCTATGAATGTTAATTTAAATTATTTAAATTTGAAATCCTGTTAAAAGGAAATAAAATAAATTCAGCTTTTCCAATAATATTTTCTCTAAGAATATAAGGATTGTTCCATGAACGGCTGTCATAGGAATGTTCACGATAGTCGCCTAAGAAAAAATATTCTTTGTCTGGAACTTTAAAACTTCCGCTTTTAGTATCAGGCACTTTAACATAGGGTTCATTTAATTCTTTATTGTTAACAAAAACTTCTCCCTTTGAATTTATTTCAACTGTATCATTGGGAAGTCCTATAACCCTCTTTACCAATATTTCCTCAAGCTCCTCTGAATAAAATACTAAAATATCTCCTGTGTTGATTAAATCTATATCGTGGATTCTTGATGTTATAATGCGATCGCCCACTTTTATAGTAGGATGCATTGATGGGCTGGGCACGACAATAACAAAGAAAACATAATTATATAAAATAATAAACATAATAATTATTCCAGCCATAAAAGATAACCACTTAAAAATTGCTTTCATTTCTAACTCCTTTTATAAAGCATTTAGGGATGTCTTCACATGAGAAATCCCTAAATGTTTACATAGATGCTTATTGTGCATACAATAAGATTATTTGCTGCATTTTTTCAATTTAATATGAGACACTAAAGTTGTAACAAAGAATACGCCTGCTAAAGCCCAGCTAATCCAATTAATATTAGCTGATTTTTCATCAGCAGCTTGAGTGCTTGCTTCTACAGCTTCATGAGAAGCTTCTTCTTCACTATGATTGTCTGCAGTGCCATGAGCAGTTTCAACTGCTTCTCCATGATGGTCTTCTTCCCCTTCAGCAAATTTGAAGAATTTAACATATGCTTCTATATATTCTCTTCCTTCTTCTACATTGTTAACATCAAAATTTTTCAATTCTATAACTCTTTCAAATCTTTCCTTAAGTTCTGGCATTTTTTCTTCTTCAATTAAATTTTCCAATGGTGATAAATTGCCAATTTCAATACTTTCATCTGCAGCTAATACTTTTTCATCAATGAATGTACCAGAAGGTTTTAAACCAGTAAATGGTGCTCCTTCTCCAGACCTGTGTATTCTAACCAGTTCGCTGAAGAAATATTTTTCAGCAAGTTCTTTTGATTCTGGACTTAAATCTTTAACTTTCATGCTTAAGTTAAATATATCAGTAATTTCTTTTTCATAATCCGGCTGTATCCATTTCAGAACATAGTTTATATTGTTGTTTTCTATGGCTTTTATGCCATCTGCAACGGTAGGACCATCCATTG
The DNA here is from genome assembly GCA_002435835.1 of Firmicutes bacterium UBA6132. The sequence continues at coordinate 19,357 of DIVM01000058.1, read as the reverse complement.
TGTCACAATGGGCACTTGCTGACACCGGCATCATGATGATTATTGCTGCAGCTGCTGCAACTGTTCCTAAAGATTTTATTAGTTTTGATTTAATAGATTTTGCTTTCATTTTATACTCCTTATTTTTAATTATTAAAATTTATATTTTGATTTTAATTTAATTCAGCAATAAATTCCTTGACTAAAATCAAGTTGTTAAAATAAAAAAAATCAACCATTATGGGTTGAAATTAAATCAAAACATGTATATTAATTTTAAGAAACATAATAAATCCAAAAAAGAATTATTTGATTATTATTAACTGAAATTTAATTTAATGGTTATTTTGTTGATTTCTTATTTTATTAAATAAAATGTATTTTTATCATAATCAATTAATCCTTCATCCTTCATTTTAGATAGCTCCCTTGTTAAAGCAGAGCGGTTAACACAAAGATAATCAGCTAATTCAATACGTCCTAATGGAATTGTAATGTGTTTTTGTTCATTTTTTTGAGTTTGGTTTGATAAATAAGTCAATATTTTCTCGCGTATTGATTTTTTCGATGTTATGTCTATTTTTTCAATTAATTTTAAGTTTTTTTCAGCAATAAGAATCATCATATTTTCAATAAGCTTATGATGATATACACATGAATTAGAACATGTTTTTATAATTCTTTGAAATGGAAGGAAAAGGATATTACAATTGTTTATTGAATAAAATGAAACGGTGCTTGCCAATGAACTGCTACACACATATGTTTCACCAAATATTTGTCCTTCTGTCATGGAAGTTATTAATGCTTTGTTTCCCCATACATCTTCTTTAACCATATGTATGGTACCGGACAATACAACTCCTATATTTTGAATTTTATCATCTTCCATAAAAATATAGGTACCCTTTTCAAAACTCTTCTTATAAGCTCCAAGGCATTTTAACATAGGAGATAATTCTGATTTATTTATACCATTAAACAATGGGATATTTTGCCTAAGTTCTAAAACTTCTTCCATTACATTACCTCCAAATATATCAAAATTTAATATAAATATTATATCAATAAATTAAAATAATTTACAACTAATATAAATTTATTTTATCATATAATTTTTCATTAAATTTTATCTTAAATAAAAATCTCTCATTTTAAGCTAAGTTTTTTTACTAATTTAGCTTGTATTGTATTTAATACTTCAGAGCTTCCTTTTTTGTTTTGTTAAATGAATATCATATTTTATTTATATGTTGCTGCTGCAACATCATATTTGTTAAAAGTTTAATATACTTAATTATAGAAATATAATTTTCTTTGATTAAATAAAGCAATATTTTTAATTAATACTTGGAGACTTTTTAATATGAGTAAAAAAGGACAATATAGGTAATATATAATAATATTTTTTAAAAATTAAGTAATCAACAAGATAAGATTAAAAATATTTAGGAAGCGTGATAAATAATATCACATACAAAATTTATTAATATAATTTTAACAATAAAAATTGAGAGGTGTAGAATGTATAGTGAAGAATTCTTAGCTGTTATTAATGCAGCAAAATTTAAAAATCAATTTTTAAAAAAGAATCCAATGGGGTTTTTCGTTTCATCCATGATGGCTGGAATGTTCGTAGGTTTTGGAGTTTTATTAATTTTTACTATTGGCGGACTTTTGTTCGAAATTCCCTACGCTAAAATAATTATGGGGGCATCATTTGGAATTGCTTTAAGTTTAGTTGTAATGTCAGGATCAGAACTTTTCACTGGAAACAATATGATCATGATTGCCGGTGTATTGAATAAAAAAGTTAGTTTTTCAGACACTTTAAAATTATGGGTTGTCTGCTATTTAGGAAATTGGCTTGGTTCAATTATTTTAGCTATTATTTTTTATAAAGCAGGGCTTGCAACAAAAAATGTTGGAGAATTTATAGCTATTTCATCATCATTAAAAATGAATGCATCTTTTACAGTTTTGTTTTTTAGAGGTGTGCTTTGCAATATTTTAGTGTGTTTAGCAACATGGTGCAGTTTTAAATGTAAATCAGAAAGTGGAAAACTTATTATGATTTTCTGGTGTCTTTTTGCTTTTATAACTAGTGGATATGAACATAGCATTGCCAATATGACTTTATTAACTATAGGTTTGCTTTCGCCGTTATCTGCTGATGTGAGCATTTTTGGTTATTTTTATAATATTTTAGTTGTTACTTTAGGAAATATGGTTGGTGGAATTTTATTTGTTGCCATGCCGTATTTTATAATATCAAAAAAGGAAGAGGTATAAGTATGGGATATAGTTTAAATAATGATAATATGAATACTGTTATTAAAAAGTGGTCAGAAAATTATTTTATATATGCTCCTAAATGTTTTGAAGGAGGGGGAACTTTTTCAGATACTGATGTGGTTCGTTATGGTAAAGTAGAAAGTGTGGAAGAAATTGTTTTTGATAAAAAGTCAGACTTTTCATTTAAGGAAGTATTACTTCCAATTTCTGAAACATTGTTTTATTTTACTGAAGAAGTTGTTAAGGAAGCAGATGAAGGCAAAAATAAAGCTATAATATTTTTAAGAAGCTGTGATCTTCACTCAGTAAAGCGTTTAGATGAAATATACCTAAAAAATGGTTTTGAAGATTATTATTATAAAAGGTTAAGAGAAAATGTGAAATTTATTTTAATGGGTTGTAAAAGTAGCTTTGAAAACTGCTTTTGTGTTGATATGGTAACAAATAAAGTAGATTCTTATCATGCAAGCATAGACTACGATGGAGAAAGTTTCTTAATTGATAATAAATGTAGTGATTTTGAAAATGATTTTGAAAATTCATTCAATAAAAAGCAAGAAGTTATTCCTTCATATGTTACTGAAAACCACGTAAAGGTAAATATTCCTGATAATATTACATTGGATATAATTAAATCAAAAATGTGGGATGAATATGATTCAAGATGCATTAGCTGTGGTAGGTGTAATTTTGTATGTCCAACTTGTACATGCTTTACAATGCAAGATATTTTTTACACTGATAATGGTAATGCAGGTGAAAGAAGACGTGTATGGGCTTCATGCATGGTTGATGGATATACAGATGTTGCAGGTGGAGGATCTTACCGAAAAAATAATGGACAAAGAATGCGTTTTAAAGTTCTTCATAAAGTATATGACTATAAAAAAAGAAATGGATATCACATGTGTGTCGGATGTGGAAGATGTGACGATATTTGTCCACAATATATTTCTTATTCTAATTGCATAAATAAGTTAGAAAATGCCATGAAGGAGGTAAATGAAATTGAATCATAATGAATATATTCCATTTTTATCAGAAATAAAAGAAGTAATAAAACATACGGATATAGAATACACATTTCGCATGTCCTATATTGGTAATGTAAAACCTGGACAATTTTTCGAAGTTTCCATACCAAGATACGGTGAAGCTCCAATATCTGTAAGCGGTATAGGAAATGACACAGTGGATTTAACTATAAGACGAGTTGGCAAAGTAACTGAAGAAGTATTTGAAAGATATGCTGGAGATAAGTTATTTTTAAGAGGACCTTATGGAAACGGATTTGACGTAGAAAATTATAAAGGAAAAGAGCTAGTTATAATTGCTGGTGGTACAGGCCTATCCCCAGTAAAAGGAATAGTTGATTATTTTTCACATAATGCAAGTGAAGCTAAAAGTACAACTTTAATTGCAGGATTTAAAAGCCCCAATGATATTTTGTTTACTGAAGATTTCAAATCATGGGAAAAAAATATGAATGTTATTTTAACTGTTGATTCTGCTGAAGAAAACTCTAATTATAACGTAGGATTAGTTACACAATATATACCTGAACTTAAATTTGAAAATATAAGTGAAGCAGTGGCCGTAGTTGTTGGTCCTCCAGCTATGATGCGTTTTTCTACTAAAGGACTGTTGGCTGTTGGATTTGAGGAAAAAAACATTTGGATTTCTCAAGAAAGAAAAATGTGCTGCGGCATAGGGAAATGTGGCCATTGTAAGGTGGACGACACTTATATTTGCTTGGATGGTCCAGTATTTAATTATACAAAGGGTAAAGATCTCATTGACTAAAATGTGGAAGGAGGTAATATGATGGATTTAAATACTAAACAACTAAAAAGAAATGCTTTTAGAGTTACTAAGGTAAGAGGATATACTGCTTCAAGAATTCGTGTTCCAGGAGGACATTTGCAGTCAAAATATCTTGTTATGTTGCACGAAATAGCTGAGAAATATGGTAATGGAACTGTTCATATAACAAATAGACAGGGTTTTGAAATACCGGGCATAAAATTTGAGTATATGCCTGAAGTAAATAAACTTCTTCAACCAATTATAGAAGGACTTGATATAAATCAAAATGATAAGGGACAGGGCTATAGTGCAGCCGGTACAAGAAATATTACAGCATGCATTGGCAATCGAGTTTGCCCATACGGATGTTATGATACAACTAATTTTGCAAGAAAAATTGAAAAGGCTGTGTTCCCACATAATTTGCATTTTAAAATTGCATTGACGGGATGTCATAATGATTGTGCTAAAGTAAGAATGCACGATTTTGGAATCATAGGTATGACAATGCCTCAGTATGATAAAGATAAATGTGTAAACTGTGGTGCGTGCGTTAAAAAATGTGAGAAAAAGTCAGTAAAGGCATTGCAAACAGTAAATTATAAAGTTGAGAGAAACGAAGAAAAATGCATAGGTTGTGGTGAATGTGTATTAAATTGCCCAACGGGAGCATGGACTAGAAGTAAAGAAAAATATTACCGCCTAACTCTTCTTGGAAGAAGTGGAAAGAAAAATCCACGTTTAGCTGAAAACTATGTAAAATGGATTGATGAAGAAAGTATTATTAAAATAATAAAAAACACTTATGATTATGTTGAAAAATATATTGATCCCAATGCATTTGAAGGCAAGGAGCACATAGGATATATTGTGGATAGAACAGGATTTAAAGAATACGAAAAATGGGCATTAAAAGATGTGAAACTTCCTGAAATAGCGGAAGTCTCCACTACTATGTACTGGAACGGAATTAAATATTAAAAAATCTTATGGACTGGGCTTTGAAATTCAAAACCCAGTCCATAAATTTTTTTATTGACATGTTGTGTATTAAGGGATATAATACAGTTAATGGTGTATTAAGTGTATTAATACGCGTGAGAAATACAAATAATAATCGGAGGTGACATATTGATAAATATTGATAATAACAGCTCTAAATCAATTCATGAACAAATATATGATGAAATGACAAGATTAATTTTATCAAAAGCGTTAAAACCGGATGAAAAACTTCCATCTGTAAGAGAACTAGCAGCACTATTGAAAATTAATCCAAATACTATTCAAAAATCTTATAAAAATTTAGAAGTCGATAATTATATTTATACTGTTAAGGGAATAGGAAATTTCGTAAAAAGCGCTGATGAATTAAGGGATTTACATACTAAAAAAGCAATTGATGAACTTATAGCATGTATTAAATCTTTGAAAGACCTTGGATTAAGCAAAGACGAAATTTTAAAAATAGTCCAAAATATTATTAATGAATCATGATACAAGGAGGTAATATGTTAAAAATAAATGATCTTAGCAAAAGATTTGGAGATTTACAAGTTTTAAAAAATATAAATATAAATGCTGAATCAGGTCAAATATATGGTTTAGTAGGTTCAAACGGTTGTGGAAAAACAACGCTTTTAAAACACATAATGAACATATATAAATCTGATGGTGGATATGTAGAGTTTGATGGAAATAATGTTCATGAAAATGGTGATATAATTAAAGATTTTTATTATGTACAGGATAATTTATATTTTCCATATCAATATTCATTAAATAAGTTATTTCAATATGAAAAATTAATGTACCAGGATATTTCCCAGGAAAAATTCGATGATTTAACTAAATTTTTTAATATAGACATAAACAAGAACTTAAATAAAATGTCAAAAGGTCAAAGGAAGCAAGCTGCATTTGTTATGGCAATATCAGCACAACCAAAAGTTCTTCTTCTCGATGAAATAGTTGATGGTTTAGATGCTGTTATTAAAAGAAAGTTTTGGGAAATTTTAATAAAAGAAGTTATGGACAGAGAAATGACAGTTATTATTTCATCCCATGATTTGAAAGAACTTGATAATATATGTGACAAAGTAGGTATAATGCATGAAGGCAAAATTCTAAGAGAAGAAAACTTAGAAAAAATGAAAAATGAAACAAAAAGAGTTCAGTTTGCTATAGATGGTGAATTTAAAGCTGTTCAAAGTAAAGAATTCATTTTAATAAAGACAGTTCAAATAGGAAGTATTTATATATGCACTTTAACAGGAAGTTCAAAAGCATTTAAAGAATACTTACAAAATAATTATAAATTATTGTTGTTTGATGAGCTTTCAATGAATCTTGAAGAAATATTTATTACAGAGTTAGGGGGCGTAGGATATGGAACTGAACAAAATAAAAAGTAATTTCATGCCACTTCTTATGAATTCAATAAAAGGTAAAAGAAACTGGTATTTTATATCAACAATTATAATTTTAGTTACAACTTTATTAGTTCCAGCTATTTTAAAAGCTGATGCAGAATTTTTTGTATTTTTCGGAATTGTGGAACTATTTATCATGGTATATTTAAACTGTTTAATAGACAACAGTTTTTTGCATTCTGATTCAAAACTTGCATATTATTTGTCTAAACCAGCCTCATTAAAAAGATTAATTACAGTTAGCATAGTTTCAAATTTAATATTCACATGTTTTTTACTATTTTTATCAGTAATATCAATGGTATTTCATTCTTTGCCTAATGAAATATATTACGCATATTATTTAATAATTCCTTGGCTTATTACTGGAATACTGTTATCAGCATTATCATCAGTTTTAACTGGTAATACAATAATGGCTGGGTTAATGACAATATTTAATTTTGTACTTCCTTGGATTTTATATGTAATCATAATGTTTGTATTTTCCATAGTAGAAAACATAGTTTTAGGTTTTAGTGCAGATGTTTTAATGGAAACTTTCACAAGTGTATTTTATAAATTAGATTATTTGTATTTTATTAAATACGTTGAAAAAGGAAGTTTCGATATATATTACTTATTGATTCTTATTGTAATTATAGCTGTTTTATTATTTATATTAAGTAAATGCATGAAAAGAAGAAAAAATGAAAACACAGGAAATTTCATGGTTTTCGATGGATATAAATATTTTGTATCTTTGCTTGCAAGTTTAATTTTACCTGCAGCTTTTACTTCAATGTCACCAGAAAGCGGTGTAACAGGAAAAATATTTATATCAATTGTATTAGCCATTCTTTCATATTATATAATTATAGCTGTTTTAGAAAAATCTTTTAGAATTTCATTTTTCTCAATAAAATTATTTGCTGTTTTTATGATGGTATTTATTATAATAACAAGTACTACAGTATTATTTGCAAATAATAATAGGAATTTTGTTCCAAAAGCAGAAGATGTAAAAATGGCTTATGTGGGCAATAACACATATGCTATAAGACAAATAAACAACAATATAAATGAAAATACCAGTGATATAAAGTATCAATATGAGAGAACTACTTTATTTAAAGAAGTGGAAAATATAAAAAATATTACTGAACTACACAAAGAGTTATTAACAAACCAAAATTACGGTTTTGAAGAATCTTATTATTCAAGCAATATTGTTATATCATATTGGATGAAAGATGGCAGTTATATTATGAGAAGCTATAAGTTAAATGTAGATAATGAGAATTCTGATGATGGCAATAAAAATAAAGATGTAATAGCTGAGAAAATAATAAATTCTAAGGAATTAAAAAATATTCAATACAGTTATTTATATGATGAAAATTATTATAAAAACAAAACATTTTACATTGACGTAGTGAATAATAAAAATGGTAATGTTGCTGTTAAAAATATGAACTTAAATAATATTAGGGAATATTTAATTAAGGATGTGGATGCAAGCTTTGTGAAATCTGAAGATGCATTTAGAACTTTAATTTATAGTGACATATTTTACGGAAAAGAAGCAATTGAAGTTAATGAAAATAGCTATTATTTAGAAATTAGAGAAGAAACTAATAATGGTGTATCATACTTTAATCAAATATACTTGAATGATGACTTTAAAAATACAAAAGAGTTTTTGAACTTAAAGTAAATAAATCAAACAAAAAAAATCTGTGCAATCAAGTTTTGCACAGATTTTTTTTGTTTGTGGATTTAATCTTAAAAAAACACCTATGCTGTTGATAACTTTTTAATAATGTAATTAGTTATACTATTAAAAAATAACGTCCACGCAAAGTGAACGAATAAAAATTATTGTATTATAGTATTTTTAATTTGAATATTATCTCCAAGTGGTACTATTTCAGCATTTTCCGATAAAATTAAATTTTCTATATTAATATTGCTTGAACAAGTAATTTTTACAGGATTTAATTTATTTTGAACAACTACATTTCTTACTTTAACATCTGATAAAACTACTGAGCTAACTTTGTCAGCTAATATGTTTATATTACCGAGTACAACTACATCATTTATATATACAGTCCCTGAACAAACGCTTGAAAGTATATTTAAATCACCTACTACAACTGCGCCTTCATATGATTCTCCACTTTTAGTAATATTAAAACCATACTCAATGTTTTCAGTGTCCAGTATATCATAAATTATTTTTACAGCTTCAGCACGCGTTAATCCATCCACAGGTCTGTAATACCCTTTATAACCCATCATATATCCTTTGTTGAATACCACATTTACAAATGGCTTTGCCCATTCATGAACCTTGTTATAATCATTCATATATATGGCACCATCTCCATCTATGTTAGCTGTATTTATTGCGCCGCTTATTGCTTTTGCAGCTTCCTGCCTTGTTATTAAGTTTCCTGGTTTAAAAGTATTATCAGTGTAACCACCGAAAATCCCTACTGCAACTGATTTTTGAACTTGTCCATAAAACCAATCTTCTGTTTTCACATCTTTGAAATTTTGTGTAGTAGTATTTGTAACTTTAATTGCATTTGTTAAGAATGTAGCAAATTCTGCTCTTGTAACTTGCTTGTCAGGTCTAAATGTCTTATCTGTATATCCTGAAACAATACCTAAATTAACAGCTTCTAGTATTTTACTTTCTGCCCAGTGCCCACTTATATCAGAAAAAGATGGGCTTACACTTAAAGTTGTAATAGATGTTTTATCATATGTAATTGCATCAACAATCCCATCAGCATATGCTGTTGAGCTTAGTGCAAAATTCAAGCAAAGCCCTGAAATTAATAAAGTTTTTATAGATTTTTTCATTATTCCCCCCTTGTATTTTTAAATATATTAATATTATTATGTTTACCAAAAAATCGATTAACGACTTTTTAGGTGATAAACATATTATAAAACTAAATGGAAGTAAAGTAAATAGCTAAAAAATTAAGTATAAGGTTGACTTATATTGGTAAATTAATCTATAATAATGTAGACAAAACTTTTAGGAATTAATTATGGAAAAAGATGAAAAATTTATGCAGGAAGCTTTAAATGAAGCTATAAAAGCTTACGAGCTAAAAGAAATACCCATAGGGGCTGTTATAGTAAGAAATGGTGAAGTAATAGGCAGAGGTCATAATTTAAAAGAAACATTAAAGGATGCCACATTGCATGCTGAAATTTCTGCTATAAAGCATGCTTGTAATAATTTAAAAGGTTGGAGGTTGCCAGACTGTACTATGTATGTAACATTAGAACCATGTTCCATGTGTGCAGGTGCATTAGTAAATGCTAGAGTTGAAAAACTTGTAATAGGTACAAGGGATTTAAAAACTGGTGCTTGTGGTTCAGTTCTAAATATAGTTCAAATGAATAAATTAAATCATCAAGTTGATGTAGTTTTTGGTGTTATGGAAGAAGAATGTTCAACATTATTATCTGATTTTTTTAAAGAATTAAGAAAAAGCAAAAAATAAATTATTGGAGTTATAATATGGAAAGATACCCTATACTCGAAGTTAACGTTAACAAAATATATAATAATGCAAAAATAGTTACAAGTTTATGTAAAGAAAATAATATTAAAGTGGCGGGAATTATAAAAGGTTTTGGTGGAATAGTTCCTTGTGCAGATGCTATGGTCAAAGGTGGATGTGTACAAATAGGTAGCTCAAGAATTGAACAGTTAAAACAAATAAAAAAAGCAGGCATAGATATTCCATTGATGCTCATTAGAATTCCTATGAAAAATGAAATAAGAGATGTTGTAAAATACAGTGACATATGTCTTGTATCAGAAAGAAATACCTTAAGCGAGCTTCAAAAACAAGCAAAGAAACAAAATAAGTTATATAAGATTATTTTAATGTATGATTTAGGTGATTTAAGAGAAGGTGTTTTTAGTAAGGATGAATTACTGGAGCTTGCATTATATACTGAACTTGAACTTAGCAATTTAATATTGGAAGGGGTTGGAACTAATTTAACTTGTTATGGATCCATTGCACCTACATATGAAAATTTAAAGGAACTATCAGATGTTGCTGAAGAAGTTGAACAAAAAATCGGCAGAAAACTTGAAATAATTTCAGGTGGAGGAACTACTACTCTACCAACTTTGTTACAAGGGTCCATTCCTGAAAAAATAAATCATCTAAGAATTGGAGAAGGAATCATTAATACACAAGACCTTCCCCTTCACTGGAATAGCAATATAGATGGACTTGATGCTGATACGTTTATATTAAAAGCTCAAATAGTAGAATTAAATAAAAAGCCTACACATCCCATAGGTAAAATCGTAGTTAATGCTTTTGGGGAAACTTCTTTTTATGAAGATAAAGGTATTAGAAAAAGAGCTATTGTTGCATTAGGTAATCAGGATGTAGGAGATTCTTCAAAATTAATACCTAAGGATAAAAGGATTAATGTTTTAGGAGCAAGCAGTGATCATACTATTTTAGATATTGAAGATTGTGAAAATGATTATAAATTAGGGGACATTATTGAATTTAATGTTTTATACCCTGCAATGCTTTTTTCGTCATTATCCGAATATGTGCATAAGAAAATAATAAAGTGATAAAAAAAAGGAGACTTATTATGCCAATAGTACAAATTGAACTTGTAGAAGGAAGAACATTAGAACAAAAAAGAGAATTATCTAAAAAGGTTACAGAAGCAATAGTAGAAGCTATAAATGTACCGCAAGATGCAGTTAAAATTATTATAAGAGAAATGAAAAAAGATAATTATTCTGAAGGCGGAATACTTAGATGTGACAGGTAGCAACCACGAGCGAAGGAGATTTTATGAAATTAATATCATGGAATGTAAATGGATTAAGAGCTTGCATGGAAAAAGGATTTATGGATTCTTTTAAAGAACTAAGTGCAGATATATTTTGCTTGCAAGAAACTAAGCTGCAAGAAGGACAAATAGATTTAGATTTACAAGGATATTATGATTATTGGAATTATGCTGAAAAAAAAGGTTATTCAGGAACTGCTGTTTTTACAAAACGAGAGCCTATTTCAGTAACTTATGGATTAAACATAGAAGAACATGACAAAGAAGGAAGGGTAATTACTTTACAATTTGATGATTTTTATTTAGTAAATGTTTATACTCCAAATTCAAAAAGAGAGCTTTTAAGGCTTGAATATAGAATGCAATGGGAAGATGATTTTAGAAAATATTTATTAAAGCTAAATGAAGATAAACCAGTTATTATTTGCGGTGATTTAAATGTTGCCCACAACGAAATAGATTTAAAAAATCCTAAAACCAATAGAAAAAATGCAGGATTTTCAGATGAAGAAAGAGCAAAGATGACCGAATTATTAGAGTCTGGATTTACAGATTCATTTAGATTTTTATATCCTGAAAAAACAGAGGCTTATTCATGGTGGTCTTATATGTTTAAAGCAAGGGAAAAAAATGCTGGGTGGAGAATTGATTACTTTATAGTATCAAAAGATATTGAGAAAAAAATTGAAGATTCCTTTATATGTCCAGAAATAATTGGAAGCGACCATTGTCCTGTTGGGTTAATTATTAATTCATAAAATAATAATTCAGATTATTTTTGTCATCCTAAGCCAACTTATGTTGGCTTTTTTAAATTTGTAGCTCATACTTTCAATTTTTGATTATAATCTAAACTTTTAAAAATATAATGTATAATACTTGTGATGAAACAAAAACTATAAAAAAATAGGAGGAGATTGCATAAACGTGAAAAAGTTATTATTAACATTAATTATATTTATTATATTAACAGGATGTGCTGTAAAGGAATCGGATATTTCTAAAATAGAAATAGTTAATACTGCTAATGGAGAAAAAACAGTTTTAGATAATAGCAGTCAGTCATTTAAAACCATAATAAATGCAGTAAATAAGAAAGATAAAACTAAGGAAAGTGTATCAGGATTTTCATATGAATTATATTTTAATAAAGGGAACCAAATAGACGCATATATAATGAATATAGACGTAGACAATGAAAATATTTTTATAAAAAAAGATGAGACAGTTTATAAAGTTAAAAATGATATTTGTAGTAAATTACTTCAAGATGAAAATTTTTCATTCGCATATATAAATAAAACAATTAACAAAGCTTATCTATTACAAAATGGTGAAAGTAAAAACTTAAATATTCAATATGATTGGGTTTACAGTGATATAAATGGAAAAATAAATGAAAAATCAGGTATACTCTCTGACAATTCTGAAAATCAAAATAAATTAACAATTAAAGATAGTGATAAAGTAGTATTAAAATTTGATGTTGAACCTGACAGCCAGATTACAAGAGTCTATAAAGAAGGTAATGCAGTTTATACGGGGAAAAGTATTTCAGATGCAGTCAAATATATAAAAAATGATGGTGAATATTTTATAGAAACTGAAATTAAGTGGAATAAAAAAAGTGATGTGATCAGTTATGGTAATCAAACTGTAAGTTTTGTTGCTTTAATAGATAGAAAAGCTGATTTTGATATAGTAACTAAAGAAAATTTCCCCGGCAATATTTTAGTAGTTAAAATTGAAAATTTAAATGAAGATGAAACTGTTAAACTAAGTACAGCGCCTGTAAAAATAGAAACAGATATGTACCAATTAGAGGAAGATGGTTTCGATTATGCTACAATTATGCCAATAGATTTAGATGCTAAGCCTGGGGTTTATGGGATAATAGCAACATTTAATGAAGGTAAAGCAAATGAGTATACAAAAGCTAAGGAAATCAATGTTTTAAATAAGGCTTTCAAAACACAATATTTAACTGTTTCAGAAGATTTAAACCAAAGTAATAACGATGATAAATCAATTGAAGAATTTGCTAAAGTTGTTAAACCTGCACGAACTATTACAACGCCTGAAAAACTTTGGGATGGTGAATTTTTAATGCCCGTTGAAGGAGAACTTACAACTGATTTTGCTGAAATAAGATATGTAAATAATGAGCAATCATCATCAAGGCATTCTGGAATTGATATATCAGCACAAATTGGAACTAAAGTAATAGCACCCAATAATGGAAGGGTAGCTCTTGTTGCAAAAAATTTATTATCATCAGGAAATACATTAGTAATTGATCATGGCATGGGATTGTTTACTTCATATTACCACTTAAATACCATAGATGTGGAAGAAGGAAAGGATGTAAAAAAAGGCGATGTTATAGCATCAGTTGGCTCCACAGGATTTTCAACAGGTCCACATTTGCATTATGCTGTGAGTATTTATAACACATATGTAAATACTTATCAGATTATGGGAGGTATAATAGAATAATAATTGTTTAAATCTGTGTAGAAAAGGTATATAATGATTATAGGTACTAAGGAGGTATTTATGGATTATATAGGGTGGTCGTGGCTTTTAATAATAGTTGTATGTATTATTATTGAAGCATTAACAATTAGTCTTACAACTACATGGTTTGCCATAGGTGCATTAATTGCATGGTTTGTTAGTTTAGTAGGATTAAGTTTGCAAACTCAAATAATAATTTTTTTGTTAGTGTCCATTATTTGTTTGATTTTTACAAGACCTATTGCTATAAAAAAATTAAAGATAGGTAAAACTAAAACAAATTTAGACAGTTTAATTGGAAAATGCGTTAAAGTAAAATCCACTATAAATAACTTAAACAATGAAGGTATAGTTGTTGTTAATGGATTAGAATGGGCAGCAAGATCATTTAACGATGAAATTATAGAAAAAGATGAAATAGTTTGCGTAAGAGAAATAAAAGGTGTAAAATTAATAGTAGAATTAAAAAAATAACATGGAGGTAACAAATGTTTAATGGTTTCACTTTTGTAATAATAGTTTTAATAATACTTATAGCCACAAATATAAGAATTGTGCCGCAGGCACATGCATATGTAATAGAAAGACTTGGTGCATATCAAGCTACATGGGGTGTTGGTATTCATGTTAAAATTCCGTTAATAGACAAGGTAGCAAAAAAGATATCGTTAAAAGAACAAGTTGTAGATTTTCCACCACAGGCTGTAATAACTGCGGATAATGTTACTATGCAAATTGATACAGTTATATTTTTTCAAATTACTGATCCTAAATTATATACTTATGGTGTTGAGCATCCTATGCCAGCTATTGATTTTCTAACAGCTACAACATTAAGAAATATAATTGGTGAATTAGAGCTTGATCAAACACTGACTTCAAGAGAAGTAATCAATACAAAAATGAGAGAAATTTTAGATATAGCTACGGACCCTTGGGGTATAAAAATCAATCGTGTTGAAGTTAAAAATATATTACCGCCTAAAGAAATTCAAAATGCTATGGAAAAACAAATGAAGGCAGAAAGAGAAAAAAGAGAATCAATACTTATTGCAGAAGGTCAAAAAAATGCTGCAATATTGGTTTCACAAGGTAAAAAAGAATCTGCTATTCTTGAAGCTGAAGGTGAAAAACAATCTGCAATATTAAGAGCTGAAGCTCATAAAGAAGCAACTATAAGAGAAGCAGAAGGAGAAGCAGAAGCAATTTTAAAAATTCAGCAATCAACTGCTGAAGGTTTGAAAATGTTAAATGAAGCAAATCCAAACCAGGCTGTATTAGCTTTAAGAAGTTATGACGCATTTGTAAAAGCAGCGGATGGAAAAGCAACTAAAATTATAATTCCTTCGAACATTCAGAATTTAGCAGGTTTAGTTAGCGCAATATCTGAAACTATCAAAGAAAGTTAAATTAAAATTTTGTAAAATAAAAGAGTATGAAAATACTCTTTTTTTGTAACGATATATCTTATTTAAACATCCCTTTTGAAAATGTAACTCTACTTTTATTTTTCATTCTTTTATCTGAAACAATTGATTGAATTATTAATACTATGCCTATGAATATTATTATATCCCCAGGGCTTACTACTATGTAGTTTACAAGATTTATTACATTTCCTAATGAGCTTAGCGATGCATTATCTGCTGAAATAAAAAACTTAACATTTCCTTTATTTAAAAGTTCTACAATTTCAGTTCCATAAATTTTCAAAGCTGCATCTGTTGAAATAGGAAATTTAAATTTGTTAGCAAAAAAGCATATTAAATTTGAAATTAAACCTATGAGAGGTATGAACATAAAGCGAATTGATATATTTAAAATTAAAAAAGCAGCTATCATTATATATGATGTTGTTAAAAATAATGAATAAAGGTTTGAGTTATAATCAAATAGTCCCAAATTCATAATTATTATTACAAAGTATAAAACAGCAGATATATATATTAAAATACTAAAATTAAAATCAACAGTTGTTAATCTTGCAACTCTACCATGTCTTATTAAACCAATAATTATCCCTAAAATAACAGCTTCAATAAACATTGCGCCCTCCCTAAAATAAACTACGCTTAATTTTACATCATATTAAAAAGTATATCAATATTATTTTAAAAATATTCAAAACTTACAAATTAGCTTAATAATTTTATAATAAAAACAATATGCAAATATTGTAAAAAAAGATAATAATTTGTTGTACAATGGGATGATAAATATTATAATAAAACTAAAAGCCATCATTTAAATAATAACTAAATTATATTGTGGGGTAGTTATGGGAAATAAGAATTTATCATCATCTGAATTATCTTTTTTTTGTATGCAAGTAGCTCTTGTATTAAAGTCTGGAATGCTTATTTATGATGGAATTAATATGATGTGTGACGAAATGGAAAATGGAAAAGTTAAGGATAGTTTATTAGTTATTAAGGAAGAGCTTAAAAATAGAATACCTTTATATAAAGCTATGGAAAAATCAAATTGCTTTCCACCTTATTTAATAAATATGTGCCATGTAGGTAGTTTGACAGGAACCCTTGAAGACGTTTTAAAATCTCTTTCTGAATATTATGATAGGGAAGAATTATTAAAGTTAAGAGTTAAAAATTCTATTTTTTATCCTACCATGCTTTTTATAATGATGTCATGCGTCATAATTCTTTTGGTAACTAAAATTTTCCCTATTTTTGAAAGCATGTTAAAAGAACTTGGGGGAGAAATATCAAGTGAAGCTTCTGTCTTGCTGTCTTTTTCAACGGGTATAATGGCTGGTAAATTTACTATGTATTTAGTGATTGCAATAATAGTTTTAATTATATCTTGTTTTTTAGTTTGGAAAACAGAAAAGGGTAAGATAAGTTTCAATAGTTTATTAAGTAATTTCTTTTTAACAAAATCTATAATAAATAAAATTACAGCTTTTAGATTTTCTTCTTCCATGTCATTGCTTTTATCAAGCGGCATGAATATGGATAAGTCAGTTAACTTGCTCATAGAAATTCTACAAAATTCTGAGCTTAAAAATAAAGTTGAATTATTAAAAAATTCAATGGATCAAGGTAATTCATTTATAGAATCACTTTCAAGACTTAATATTTATTCTAAAATGCATATGCAGATGCTTAACTTAGGAAGCAAAACAGGCGAAATAGATAATGTTATGAAAAAGTTGACACATATATATGAAAATGAAGCTGATGAAGCATTAAGCCATGCAGTTGCATTAATAGAGCCAGTTTTAATTGGTATATTATCTATTGCCATAGGTATTATTTTAATATCGGTTATGATACCTCTCATGAACATTATGTCTTCAATAGGATAAGTGGTGAGAAATGAAAAATAAATTTAAAATTTTATATATAGTGTTTTTTATAGCGATTTTTGTTTTTATAAATCTTTCCATAGATAAAACAGACTACAAAAAAGAAGAAGAACAGCTAAATTCATTAAAGGATGCTGTTACAAGAAGTGCAGTGCAATGTTATGCCATAGAAGGTTTTTATCCTCCAAATATAAATTATTTAGTTGAAAATTATGGATTATCTGTAAATGAAGAAAAATATGTGATTTATTATTCTGTTTTTGCAAGTAACATCATGCCTGAAATAGAAGTATATATAAAATAATAATAATAATTATTATTACAATGGGGGAATTATGAGTTATAAAAATATTAAATCAAATAAGTTTTCCATTCAATTTTTGTTTATTATGTTGCTTTTTCTCATTATTGTAATTTTATCTTCCATGGTTATTTTGCTTGGTAAAGATATTTATAAAAGTATTAATGAAGATCGTCAAAGTAATTATGAAATACGTGTATCCCTTTCTTACATAGAAAATAAGATCAGGCAATCGGACAAAGAAAATGCTGTTGAAATCAAAGAGATAAAAGGACAGCCTGCTTTATTAATAAAAGAACATTATGACGGTATTAATTATGAAACTTGGATTTATTATTATAACAAAAGCTTAAATGAAATATTAATAGAAGAACATGATGAATTTCAATTGCAGGATGGTATGAAGATAGTTGATTTAGATGGATTTAATATAACAGAAATAAGTAAAAATACATTTAAAATATATGTAGAAAGTAAAGATATAAAATCAGAATTAACATTATACAAAAATTCTAAATAAGAGGTACAATGTGAAATATAAATCAACCATTAATTTAGAAGTTTCTTTAGTTGAAATAATTTTATCCGTTTTAATTTTTGCCATAGCAGGGGTGATTATGTTAAATTGTTTTGCTATAGCAAAATTCACTCAGCAAAAATCAAATGACAAAACAAATGCTTCAGTATTAGTTCAGTCATCATTTGAATATATAAAGTCAGCAAATAGTTATGAAGAAATGAAACAAATAATAGAAGAAACTTATTCAAATGAAACTTATACTGAAAAAAATTATGAAACAATATATACAATTTATTATGATAATAATTTTAATGAGTGTGTAAAAGAAAATCAAAAGTTTGTAATGAATATAAATATAGAAAACATTGCAAATACATATGGGGAATTGTATGATATGGACATTTCCATGGAAAAAATCGAAAAATACCCATTTATTAAAAATGAAGATAAAATAATTTATTTCATTGAATCGAAAAAGTTCTTCCCAATATATATGGGAGGCAATAATAATGAATAATAATAAAATATCAACTGGAATAGGTGGAAGTTTAATAATTGTAATTTTTGTTGTGCTTTGCTTAACTATTTTCTCAGTTTTATCTTTTACAACAGCATATTCTGATTTGAAATTATCTAAGAAATCTGAAAGCATGGTAAAGGACTATTATTATACTTATGGAGAAGCTGAAGAAAAATTATCAGAAATATATGATACCATAATAAATATAAATAATAATTTAATAAGTACGAGCCAAGCTACAAAAGAAAATTTTAATAATTCAGTTATAAAAGAATTAGAAAAAATAGAAGGATTGTCAGTTGTAGATAAAAACAATGAATCTTTTACAATTTATTATGAAGTTTATGGAAATGAGAATCAAAAAATATGTGTAACATTAAATATTTTATATAATGAGAACAGCAAAATGCCATATTACAATATAGAATCATGGAATTTAGCTAAGATAAATGCTTTAAATTATGAAGAAGAAAATTATGATTTATGGGAAGGAATTGTTGAGTGACATGAAAATAATGGATATATTAAAAAATGCTGCTGAAAAACATGCTTCGGATATTTTTATTATAGCTGGTCGTCCTTTGTCCTATAAAATAATGGGAGAGATAATATCACAAAACGAAATTTCATTAACTCCCAAAGATACATATGAAATATTATATAATATTTCATATGTATCTTTGGGAGTTAATGAAATTTCGTTTTGTGATATTATCTCTCCCATTATTTTATAGGACAAAGGACGACCAGCTATAATAAAAATATCCGAAGCATGTTTTTCAGCAGCATTTTTTAATATATCCATTATTTTCATGTC
>DIVM01000301.1 GCA_002435835.1 Firmicutes bacterium UBA6132 | reverse complement strand
TGCTTTTTAACTTTTCATTAATTATGTTGAGTCTTTCATTCAATATTTCATCTGATTTAACACCATGTCCATATGTTAAAGCGCTTAAAATTACTTGTTTTCTATTTGCATCCTTAGTAATTTTCTGAATCAACATATGCTGTTCGCTCAGCGCATTATACAAATCATCTTTTTCCCCATTGTAATGAATTGTTAACGCAAATATTAATATTAGTATAAATACTAAGAATATAATTAAACTTAATAGGATTAAAAGCCGTTTCTTTACTATATTGATAAATATTTTTTCGTTATTTTTCACAATATCCCCTTGTGTATATATTTATAATTTTATAACAATAGGAATATTTTACAAAAAAAATAAAGATATGTCAATTTACAAATTAATTTGTCGTAAAGTGTTGTAAAAGGAGGTATATGCCTCCCACACTATAACAAAACCCTAAATTGTCATATACTGATAGATGCTTATGCCTCCAATATTAAGTTAAAAATTTATTAAACATTAAATGATTTAAGTGTATATTTACCTACTAAATCTTTCAAAATTTGTGCTTGTCCTGATAGTTCCTCACTAGCTGCAGCACTTTCTTCAGCAGTAGCTGAATTGTTTTGAACAACTGCAGATACCTGCTCTATTCCCATAGTTACTTCACCTATAGAAGTAGCTTGATCTTCAGTTGCTTTTGAAATTTCTTCAATTACATTTGTAAGCTGTTCTCCTTCTTTTACTACTATTGATAAGGAATTAGCTGTTTCATCAGCTATTTTAATTCCACTCTTAACGGCTAGTATAGATTCCTCAATTAATGAAGTTGTATCCTTAGCTGCTGCCGCACTTTTAGATGCTAAATTTCTAACTTCATCAGCTACAACTGCAAAGCCTTTTCCAGCAGAACCAGCTCGAGCAGCCTCAACTGCTGCATTTAAAGCTAATATATTTGTTTGGAAAGCTATATCTTCTATTGCTTTTATTATTTTACCAATTTGATTTGATGAAGCATTTATATCTGACATTGCTTTTATCATTTCCTGCATCTGCATATTGCTTTTTTCTATTTCATTTCTTAAATTTACAGCCCTTGTTTTTGCATTGTCAGAATTTTGAGCATTGCTTTTTACTTGGTCAGATATCTCATTTAATGTTGCGGATAATTCTTCTACAGAACTTGCTTGTTCCGTAGCTCCTTGAGAAAGTGCTTGTGCACTACATGAAACTTGATCAGCTCCGCTTGCAACTTGGTCAGATGCTTGATTAATCTGAGTCATATCATCATTTAAATATTCTATAATGCTTTCAGTAGAAATTTTTAATTTTTCAAAATCCCCTTCATAATTCATATCAATTGAAGAAGTTAAATTTCCTTTTTCAATTTCTTGTAGATGATAAGAAACATTTCCAATAACATGATTAATTTCTTCAATAGTAGTTTTCAAACTATTTAACAAAATTCCTGTTTCATCATCGGATGTAGCTTTAGGTACTTCTGATGATAAATCTCCATGGGATAGTAAAACTAAACGATCAGCACATAATTTAATTGGATCAGATATATCCTTTGCAATTTTACGCGATATAATAATTCCAAGAATAATAAAAATTATAACTGCTATGCAAATACCTATAATTGATTTATAAACACCTTCTAAAAATTCACTTTGTTCAACATTTATAGCAATACTCCAACCATTAGTTCCTTTAACAGGAGCAAATGCAGCGTACAAACCAATACCTTCATGAGTATAACTACCAAAACCTGATTCACCATTTGTCATTCTTTTTTCTATTGCTGCAAGTTCTTTTACACTTTTATCAGTCTTGGCAGCTTCCTGATTATTTTCTACACCTACAATGGCTTGATCTTTGTATGCGATAGTAAGTCCATTCTTATCTAACAAATAAGCATCCCCAGTATCCCCTACATTAATTGATTTTACAATATCAGTTAAAAAATCCTTATTTGGTACAAAATATACTATGCCTTCAACAGTTGTGTTAGCCATGCCATTTTTCCATAATGGAGCTGCAATAACAATAGTAAATTCTCCATTTTGTCTATTAATAAGCGGATCGCTAATAAATGTTTCACCATTAATTGCTTTTTTGAAATATTCCCTATCCGAATAATCTTCTCTATCAAAAATACTTTTTCCATCTTTGTCAATTATCTCTCCTATCTGAAATCCAAATTGTAACATTTTCGTACCAATTACTTTTTTCTTTTCTTTAATAGGAGTTTGAGGGTCAGATAAAATTTCAGTTCTGCCTGTTTCGGCAGTTATATCACTATATTCCTTTAATTCAACAGCAACTCTATCTGCAGCAATTTTGGCAGTTTCAGTCATGGTTTGTTCAAGTGTATCATGAGCTGTTTTGTAGTTAAGAAAACCACTAATTATTCCTAAAGTAATGCTTAAAACCATTACAACGGATAAAATTATTAAAGTGATTTTTGATTTAATGCTGTTTAATTTAATAGTTTTTAATTTAATGCTTTTTAATTTAATAGCTTTTAATTTAAATCTTTTCATATTTTTTCCTCTATTATATTTAGTATTTTTAATTATCGAAAATTTTTTTTCCTTTTGTGAATATAAAATTTTCAAATTCATTTATAGGAACGGGCTTTGAAAACGTATATCCCTGAGCTACATCACAGCCTACATTTTTTAAGAAATCTGCTTGTAAATTAGTTTCTACTCCTTCTGAAACGACATTTAATTTCAAATTTTTTGCAAGTTTTATAACATCATTTATAATTATTTTAGCATTATCATCATCAAAATGATTTAAAAATACTTTATCCAATTTTATAGTATCAATTGGCATTTGCCTTAAAAGTCCAAGGCTTGAATAACCTGATCCGAAATCATCCATTGATATTTCAAATCCATTGTTTTTAAACGCTCTCATTATTGCAAAAACATTTTCAATATTATTAAATACAACTGATTCTGTTATTTCAATTTCAATTAATTTATCAGGTATTTCATACTTATCTTTTATTTCATTATAATCTTGTACAAAGTTTTTTTCATTAAATTGTATTCTTGATACATTTACCGATACAGGAACAGCATTATATCCTTCATAAAACCATTTTTTAAGTAGTATACAAACCTCTTCAAATATATATTTATCAAGCATAACTATGAAACCATTTCTTTCAAATATAGGTATGAATTTAGATGGCTGTAGTAAGCCCAAGGTTGGATGTTCCCACCGAGCTAATGCTTCAGCTCCAATAATAAAACCATTTTTTAAATT
This sequence comes from Firmicutes bacterium UBA6132, assembly GCA_002435835.1. The sequence goes on along the minus strand of DIVM01000301.1, from coordinate 291 downwards.
TATTTTTGGTTGGAGATAAACTTTAAACTCATTGTTTGTCAAAGCATCTAACATATCATTTTCAATTCTATTTTCCATAAATTGTTTTGAGTTTTTTAAACCATTATAAATAGCAATGTCGCTTTTGTAACCTCCTTTTATATTTTCCTTAGCAATTTTAGAGTTATCTATAGCCGTGAAAATATTTTCATCATTTCTAATAATATATATACCTGTAGACACAATTGGTTTTATATTTATTTTTTTCCAAACTTTTAAATTTTCAATTTGATTAACTATATTATTTATTTT
>DIVM01000181.1 GCA_002435835.1 Firmicutes bacterium UBA6132 | reverse complement strand
ACAACAAAAAAAGGCAAAGGGGTATTCACTATATCAAGGTGATAACTATGAACAAGGAATTTCGCCTGAGGGAATAGAATATATTGCCATGCTGATGGACAATTTTATGGGAGGTACAGGATTTAATGCTGTATATAAGAAAGGGAATATGTTTTCTAAACTTGGTAGTTCTAAGGAAACAACCTCGTATATTGACTTCAATCTTCAGCGTCAGTCAACAACCATTTATACTTTTTCATTAATAAATGAAGATTACAGCAGGAAAGGTACAAATAATAAAACTAATTTTAAGTTTTGAATATAATGGAAGTCAATTTATTTAATACTGTAATTCAGATTATTGGAGCAGTTGGTTCTTTAGCTACATTTGGAGCATTTATTTTTCTCTTTATAAGGGATAAAGATAAACAGTCTCAGATCGATAAACTAACTGGTATAGCTACAGCTTTGGAAGCCCAAAATGAAATAATGAAAAAGCAGAACGATCTAATCGCCCAACAGGTAAATATTTTCAGAAATACTTCTCTGTTAAAGGAGAATAACGAAGAAGCTTTACAAGAATTANNAATTAAGAGACATTGAAGAAAAGAAACTTAGATTAAGTGTAAGGCCAAATCTTTATCTCAATGGTGCTGGGACTACCGGACATGAGGGTAAATTACACATTGATTTAAACAATAAAGGAGAGAAGGCCATTATTAATAATATCATTCTAATTTCGACCGATATTGATCTTCTTGATCAGTCATTTCCATTTGATATTGACAAAGGACAAAAAAGAAATCTTTATGGTTTCTCAAAAGGCTTGAAGCCAATAACTAATTGCGAGTACGTAATACATATTTTATATAATGATATTCTTGAAAACAAATACCTTACTAAAATTAAAGGAAAAGGAGCTAAAGTATCTATTGTCGAAGATAAAGAAATAATTGAATAGTTTTCAATACACAACAAGATGATCCTGTTTTAGAGAATAATTAATAACATTACCCTGCACATAACACGGACGATGCCATAATTAATAGGTTTGTCGTACTTTTTGTAATTTGTTCCTGCTCCCATGACAGATTCTTAATGGTTTACACAGCAAATCCGCCAGCACCAACAAAAATTTGTTCGTTGACTTACGAAACTGCGTCATACCCCCCTAGCACCGGGAAAACTTTGTGACTAAAGTACCAAGGACTCCGCCCGGTTTTCGCCTCGAGTAACACGACCTCCTTTCATTGCCGGGCTATTTGCAATAATTTGTGGCCACAACGATACAGTTATTTAAATTCTAAAATTATCTGGCAAACAATAACTCCCGGATTAAACTTAATTTTGAATAAAAATAGTAATATGGAAACATGGACTCTCCCATCAAAAGTTCATAAACTGATTTATAAAAGGAAAAAGCACGAAGCACTTGGATATTTAAGTGAAATCACGGCTATTAATACTGGAGAAGTATTTGCGGAAATTGATTAAAGTTATTTAAGATATGTTGGTTTTTTTAGAATTCAACTTTTAATGGAATGGAGGTACTATAGGGAAGCTCTTGCATGGGTTTGTCTTGAATGCGAATTATATCCTGATAACAACGAGGTTTTTTTCATTAAAGAAAACATTAAACAGAAGATCAGAAATCTTCCACCAAAAAATCAAACCAAGAAATCCAAAACTACTATCAATACATTTTGGGGTAATATTGCGGGAATGAGAGAACTTAAAGCAATAATTGAACGTGACTTAATTCTACCAATTAGTGAACCGGAAGAATATAAGAAATATAATCTTCAAATTCCTAAAGGATTCTTGTTTTACGGGCCCCCAGGTTGTGGCAAAACCTTAATTGCGCAACAGATTGCTAAAATATTAAAATTCAATTTTATAGAAGTAATCCCATCTACAACGGGAAGCATCTATGTTCATTGAACACAGAATAAAATTAGAGACCTGTTTACTGACGCAAAAGATAGAAGACCTTCATTAATTTTTATTGATGAGTTTGATGCCTTTGCTCCAAATCGTACTGCAAATGATGTTGGATATCATTATCAATCAGAAGTTAATGAATTGCTTGTTCAATTAAATAATGCTTTTGATAACGGAATCCTTGTAATTGCAGCCACTAATTTTAAAAATAAAATAGATCCTGCAATACTTAGACCTGGCAGATTAGACAAAAAAATATTTGTTGGACCGCCAGATTATGAAGCCAGACATGAGGCATTCAAACTGTATTTAGAAAATACCCCTCATGCGTCCATCAGATGGGATTACTTACTTGAAGAAACTGAGTACTATACTTTTGCCGAAATTAAGTTCATTGTAGATGAAGCCAAAAGAATGGCTCTTAAACAATCTAAGCTAGTTGACCTTAATTTTCTTATGAAAGCAGTAGTCGAAAATCCTCCATCCCTCAATCCCAAAGAACTTGCAAGATATTTACAATAGATTGACTATTATCAGTTTAGAAAATAATAAATACATCTACCTATGAAAAGACTTTTACGAATCTTAACTTATGTTATAATGACACCAATAATATTGGTAGTTATTGGTTTTTTCTTAAATACTACCCAAGTGTCCCCAAGCCATGCACTTTTAATAGTAAATGAAAAAACTAAAGAATACTATGCACCACCCTGCTTAATGGAAAATGGTTATGATAATGTTGGTATAATATATAAATTCGCCAACGCTAATAATCTCACTGTATGTAGGCGTAAGGACATAGTTGGTAAAAAACTTAAGC
>DIVM01000345.1 GCA_002435835.1 Firmicutes bacterium UBA6132 | reverse complement strand
GCTGTAAGGCTGTATAAACTTGTTCAATATTAAAAGTATTCGTTTGTGCACCTAATGCTTCCCAATAAGTCTTATATATGCCGTCATTAATTACACGAATATTTATTTCAGAAAAATCCTCTATGGAATCGATTTTTTTGTTACTGGTCATCATACGATAAATAAGTGGTGTACTACCAATAATTTTGGCATTGTAATTTGCACATTCTTCATCCACTAAATTTCTTAATTTATGACCTGGCTTAAGAGCTTCATTTAACTCATATGTATTTATTTCAATCACAGAAGGAAGCCATTTTACGATACTTATTATTTTAGAAGGTCCTGCTCCCAAGCGCATTTCAACTGCACCGTTTGAAAAATATTCTACGCCATCATTCAAGCTACCAAAAGAATTATTCGAGTATACATCAACCACAAACTGATTTTCAGACTCTCTTTCTAAAACTTCTTTAAACTTCAATGCGATTTCATGTGTTAAGCTATTTTCCACTTCAGAATGCGTCAGTATAATTATTATAGGATCTGTATTGGATTTTGCTTCATCAAGTTTTTCATCTTCAAATACTGAAAATGTTTCTACTTGTCGCTGACAACCTCCTAAAAGAAAAAGTGCAAAAAATATTATAATCAGTATAATTTTATTACTTATTTTCATCATATGTCACTCCATTCCTGCACTTTCAGATAAACCATTTTTACTTATTAAACATCGACCTCTATATTGACCTGGAGTTTCACCTTGATATTTCTTAAAAACACGAATAAAATTTTGTGGTGAATTAAACCCAGTCATAACTCCTATTTCTGAAACGGTATAATTTGTTGTAACCATAAGTATTTTAGCTTGCTCTGTTCGATACTTATTTAAATATTCTGAAAATCCTGAATGAAAATAAGTGATAAAAATTCTAGACAAATACGAACTGCTAATGCCACATATCTCACTTACAGAATTTAAAGACAAAGAGCTATCGCTATAATTTAAATCAATATATTTTTTTGCATTTTCAACATGACGAAATTGTTCCTTTCTAACAGCATTACTTATAACTTCCATTGTCTCTTCAAAAAAACTTTTCATTATTTTTTCCCTTACATCACTTTCTTTCAAAGGTGACATATCAGATTCTAATTGTTTTCTTTGTTGTAACCATGTATCTTTTCTATCAATTTTTAAGTAAGTTAGCTTATCTAAAATCAAATCCATAAAGTTTAGATAAATTTTTGCAGCTGAATTAGGAAACTCTACAACTTGGTCAATTACTTGCCGTAATTGTTCTAAGCTTAATTCTGTATTGTCCATAATTTCTTCTAGTATTTTCTTCACCTGACAACTGTACAAAGATATAATATCTTGTTCTTGTTCTTGACTTGCTGCAAAATGTAATTGTTGTTGTAAATTGCTTTCTGCATCTTTATAAGATAAAGCAATATCAAAAATATGTTTATATAATCGTCCTACTCCAATTTCTATTTGAATATAAGATTCATCAAATTCTTTTTTTATTTTTTCAACAAATTCTTGAATCATATTTTTTGATTGTGTAGCTGAATATTCTTTTATTATATTAAGCACCAATATTTTATGGTTTTTCTTACCATCAAAACAGCAGACATAGCCTTTGTTTTTAAAATAATTGGCACTAACTTTCGTAAAGTCAATTTTAGGCAATCCACTTTTTACATCTTCAAATGCAATTTTGCCTTTATAAGTCCATTTGAAAATTAACACTTGATATTCTCCATCTATAGAAAAAGGTGAATCAATCTTCTTAAGTATAGCTTCAACTCTTTCTTCACACATCTCTTCTTCGTTTATTATTGAGTGAAAAAGTCTTTCATTCACAGCTGTTCCAACTTCATGAAGCATATCACCTAAAATTAATTCCTGATTCTTATTCTCTTTATATATTTTTTGAATTAATTCTAATTCATTATTTACATTTGACCATTCATCTTCTTTTTTTGAGCTTCTTTGTTCCAATATACTTAAAACCATACGTTGAATTGGACGATAAATATTGCGAACGAGAAATATGGTAGTTATTAATAATAGAAGTGCTATACAAAATATAAACTTTGACATATTTGAAAATATTGATTGTATAGATGGTACAATTTTATTGCTATTTAAAAATGAAAGTGCAGTAAGACCTGTTGCATCTGATTTATAAGTCAAAATATAAGCAGAGTCTGCTGTTTCGCTTTCAGTTTTTCTATTATCTATTTTATTTCTACTTGTAATTTGAAGTTTTTCATCCAATGGATATTGAATTAGATTTGAGAAAACTGGTTGACCTTGTAAATAGACAAATATATTGTCATTGCTATCTTTATATTGAATACTATGAGAAACTAAATTAAACAAGGAATTCTTATTAATTGAAATACACATAACGGATAAACCTTTGCCAGGTGGGAACTCTTTAAATAAATATAGTTCATCATCAATAAGCATCAAATTTGAAATATTAAGATTGTTTTTGTTGCTTTTTTGCTCTTCATAGGCTTTCAAAACATGCTTATCTGCAAAATTAGTGCGTGAAACAATTGATTTATCAGAAGAAAGTATGCTATCGCTTTGTTTAATATAAATCCATGCACTTTCCGCATATTTATTGCGCTGTGTAAGATTAAATAACTCTAATGCAATATTAAGTGCTTTGGTGTTTTGAAATGTTTTTCCGCTAATAATAATGCTTGTACTTTCTGAATCGTGAAGCAAATCTGACATTTGTACTTCTAAAGAAAGGACTAGTGCATCTATTTCTATAACAACTGCCGTTAAAATGGAAAATGATGAAAAAGTCATTTGCTCTTTATAATTTTCCTTGTATAAACTATTTACAAAATAATAAAATAATATGATTACAACAAATATCAGAACAAATAAAATAAGTAACGTTTTCTTAAAAATGCTATTAAATTTTAATGAATTTATCTTACTCTTTATAGTATTCATTATTTCCCCCCCTTACTAACATTTCTTAATATTATATAATAAAAAATACAAAAATACAATCTTCATAAACCTTTTTTTGAATACCGTTCAAATGAATTTGGGAACAAATTTAGTTCAAACAAAACTATATTTAGGGGTTTATGGCTCTACCAATGTAACTAATTATAACCAAGGAACTATTTTCGAAATTGTTTAATAATTCAAAATAAATACTCCATTGATTGAATTCATATTATTTTTTAACATCAATATAATGTATATAAAATTGGCTGTTACGACAATGTAACAGCCAATTAATATTTATTATTCATTTAACAATGTTTCTTTTATAAAAGAGCTCTTCAATTCTTAAAACTTATGCTCTGAATATTCATCTTCATTGTTGGTTGTGACGTGTCCAGCATGTGGTTGTTAGATCTCTACTGCAAATTTTTCTATCTGTAAGGATTTTTTATATCTCTCTAAAAAGCTGTTGAAGCCTTCAGTTTCCTCTTTATTTGGGTAACAAACAATTGATTTTGTATCTACAAAGATTTCTGTATTTAAATATTCCTCAAGAGATTGATTTTGTTCTTTATGTGACATGTATTCCGCTAAAATTGCCATACCCCAAGCCCCACCTTCACTTGCTATGTTAGTAACCTCTACAGGAGTATTAAGTGAACTTGCTATCATTTGTTGTGCAATTTTTTCTATTTTAAACAATCCCCCATGACCTAAGAGCCTATTAATTTTTATTTCTTGATCATTGTATAACAGATCCAATCCAATTTTAACAGTTGCAAAGCTAGAATAAATATGTGTTCTGATAAAGTTAGAAAGATTGAATTCATTATCTGCTTTCCTAATAAACAATGGAAATCCATCTTTAATTTTAACAACAGGTTCACCAGAAAAATAATTAACTGATGTAAGTCCGCCACAATCAAACTTTCCATTTAACGCTGATTGATACAACAGCTTATAAACATCCGAAATATTCACATTATTGTCTATTTGTTTTGCAAACTCGTAAAATATCTTTACCCAGGCATCTATATCTGATGTACAAGTATTGCAGTGCACCATGGCCACCGGAAAACCAACAGGTGTTGTTACCATATCTATTTCACTATAATATTTAGATAGATTTTTCTCTAAAACTATCATAGCAAAAATTGAAGTACCTGCAGAAATATTTCCGGTTTTAGGTGTTATACTGTTTGTTGCAACCATACCAGTGCCTGCATCACCTTCTGGAGGACATACCAAAATTCCTTCCTGCAACATTCCTGTTGGGTCAATTAACAATGCACCTTCTTTTGTTAATCTGCCACCAGATTGACCTGCTAATAGTACTTTGGGAAGAATGTTTTCAAGCGAGACATTGAAACGCCCATTTTCAGTTAGTTTTTTAAATTGTTCCATCATATTTTTATTATAATCAAGTGTAGTTTTATCTATAGGAAATATACCTGAAGCATCACCTATACCTATTACCTTTTCACCAGTAACCTTCCAATGAACATATCCTGATAATGTAGTAAGAAAGTCAATATTACCAACATGACTTTCCTTACTTAAAATACTCTGGTATAAATGAGCTATACTCCATCTTTGCGGAATGTTAAAGTTAAAGTGCTGACTTAATATATAAGCAGACTGCTCAGTTATAGTATTACGCCATGTTCTAAATGGAACAAGTAAATCTCCTTGTTTATCAAATACAAGGTATCCATGCATCATAGCAGAAAACCCAATTGAAGATATATTTGTAATTTCAACATCATATTCCTGTTTAACATATCTTGCAATATCTTTATAGCATTTTCTAAGTCCTATCCATACTTCCTCAAGGTCGTAAGTGAATATACCGTCTATTAACTGGTTTTCCCAGTTATAGCTTGATTTTGCAATAACTTTTGCTCCAACAGCAGTAAGTACTGCCTTAATTCGTGTAGATCCAAATTCAACTCCTAAGCTTATATCTCCAGATGAGATAATTTCCTTTAGATTATTATTAAACATAGTCCACCTCGCTTATTTTTGCCCATAATAGGACTTTTCGCCATGTTTTCTTAAATAGTGTTTATCCAAAAGCTCTTGTTGCATATTCTGTAGATTACCTTTTTTAATAAGACAATGCCATGCCATAAATGCAACCTCTTCTAGAACAACAGCATTATGAACCGCGTTATAAGCATCTTTTCCCCATGAAAATGGTCCGTGGCTATGTACAAGAACAGACGTAATATCCTTATAAGAAAGCTCTTTAAAGGTTTCAACAATAACTTTTCCTGTATTTTCTTCATAATTTGAATCTATTTCAATACTTGTCATAGTCCTGGTTACAGGTATACTTCCATAAAAATAATCAGCATGTGTAGTTCCAAGCGCAGGAATTTCTTCACCCATTTGAGAAAAAATTGTTGCCCATTGGCTATGAGTATGAACAATACCGCCTACATTTTCAAATCTTCTATATATTTCAAGATGAGTTTTTGTATCAGAAGAAGGTTTTAAATTCCCTTCTACCACATTTCCTGTTTCTAAATCAATTATTACAATATCTTGAGGTGTTAAATCTTCATATTCTACACCACTTGGTTTTATCCCAATTACTGAATTCTCTCTATCTATTTCCGAAACATTGCCCCATGTAAATTTTACAAGATTATATTTTGGCAATAACAAATTTGCTTGATATACTTTATTTTTTAATTGCGTATACATATTAAACACCTATATTTGCAGCTTCCATGCTAAATCATTTAGGAAGAGTTGGTTTTTAAGATTTGTAATAGTAGTGTCTTTGGAAATATGAATAAACTCTATTCCCAAAATTTCAGCTAGGTCAGCCATATGCTCTGCATTCAAATCATAACTTAGTACTGTATGATGTGCCCCACCTGATATAATCCATGCTTCTGCACCTGTTAATAAATCAGGAGTTGCTTTCCACATAAGTCTAGCAACAGGAAGATTAGGCATTTCGTAAATTGGTTTAACACATTCAATATCATGACATATCAGACGGAAGCGTCCACCCATATCAACTAATGTAACAACAATAGCGTTACCAGATTTACCTTCAAATACTAGTCTTGCAGGAGGATTTTTACCTCCTATTCCTAATGGATGAACTTCTATTTTGGGTTTACCTGCCGCAAATGAAGGACAAACTTCAAGCATATGAGCTCCTAAAGACAATTCATTGCATCTTGATAAATCATATGTATAGTCTTCCATAAAGCCTGTTCCACCGTTAAGACCCTTTGCCATAGCTTTCATAACAGCAGTTAAAGCACTTATCTTCCAGTCACCTTCTCCTCCATAACCATATCCTTCGTTCAACAGTCTTTGAGTTGCTAGGCCTGGTAGTTGATTCATTCCATGTAAATCTTCAAAGGTATTGCTAAAAGCTACACAATCTTCCCTTTCGAGCATCTGTTTAATTGCAATTTCACATTTTACCTGATATTTTACAGCTTCAATATTATCAGTGTTAAATACATATTTTTCTTTATACTCTTTCATTAAATCATCTACCTGTTGTGGAGAAACATTATTTATATAATCTACAAGTTCACCTACAGGCCATGTATTAACCTGCCAGCCTAACTTAATCTGTGCTTCTACTTTGTCTCCTTCAGTAACTGCAACCTGGCGCATGTTATCACCAAATCGCATAACCTTAACATGTTTGCTAAAGCTGGCGCCTACAGCACTTCTCATCCAATTACCTAAACGAAGCTGAACATCTGCATCCTCCCAGTAACCAGCAATAACCTTTCTTTTACTTCTTAATCTTGCTGCAATAAAACCATGCTCTCTATCTCCATGTGCTGATTGATTAAGGTTCATGAAGTCCATATCAATTTGTTCATTTGGTATTTGGCGATTATACTGTGTTGCAAAATGACAATATGGCTTTTGTAAATTTACTAGTCCATTTATCCACATTTTGCTAGGACTAAATGTATGCATCCATGTTATGATACCTGCGCATTCAGGTGTGGCATTTGCTTGTTTTACAATTTCAAATATTTCATCATTAGATTTTACAGTACCTTTATACTCCAGTGTCCATGGCAGATTACCTGATTGAGACATCTTTTGTGCCATTTCCCTACCACGCGAATCAACAGTATCTAACACTTCTTGCCCATATAATGTCTGACTACCTACTACAAACCAAAATTTAAAATCACTAATATTAATGTTCATGTTGAACCTCCATACAAATTATTTTATTTTCACATATACGTGATAGTTCTCTTTATCAATTCTATTGAGTGGCAAGAACTTACAATCATTAATTATAAAATTCAAGTTTCCATCATGTAATAGTTTTTGACCTATAGTTTCGTCATTTATATCAAACACAATAAATTCTAATTGTTTTGATATTGCAGCTAAAACATAAGGACCCCAGCAAACACTTACAGTTTTTTCATCATCTATACATTTTGACAAGTATCCATTACAAGTACAGAGTAATTCAACTGTTCCATTTTTTATTTCAAAAGTAAAATATCCATCCTCTACAATCGCTCCTATTTGTGAACCATTTACTTTAACAGTTATATCCTTTGCCCATAAAGGCTTTCTAATTTTAAGCTTTTTACAATTAAGATTATTAATTTTAACTTTGATATCAAAGTTAGTTTCACTTGTTTTAGTTAAAAGCTCAATATCCGCATCATTTGCTTGAAGATTACTTGGAATAAATAAATTAATAAGCAATGAATCTTCAGATTTTGCGTATATATATTCCCCATATTTAAAGTGGTTTTCAAAGCCCGTCCCATGGCAGCAAGTATTCTCAGTAAAATTAAAACTCTTTTTAGCACCTGGATTTAGACCCATGAAATATGTACTACCACCTGTAGGAGCGGCTATATCTCCACTAGAAAGGATGTGATTTGTAACTGTATTTTCATAGTAATCCATGTATTTTGTATCAGAGTAATACTCATAAATCATTCCTGTAAGCTTAAGCATATTGTAACTTGCACAGCTTTCTGCTGTTTTCTCTGATATAAATCTTGCTATCTGCTTTGCAGGTTTAAACATCTCAGTTTCACCTGTGCCACCAATGGAATAAATATGATTTTGAGTGACAAAACTCCAAAATGCCTCTACAATTTCAAATCTTTCTTTTTCTTTCGTTACATCAAACTGTCTCATACAACCTATAATTTGAGGAATATGCTGATTTGCATGAAGGTTTCCAAGTGCATCTATCTTCATTTTCATTGGTAAATAAAGCTTAACGTTATCAAAATATTTACTTGCTACTAAATATCGCTCATCATTTGTAAGTATATATAAATCTGCAAGAACTTCATTAATCCCTCCGAATTCACCTGCAATATACATTGCCCACATTTTATCTCTTTGGGCTTTTGTAAGCTTACTTAATCGGTTATAAACCCATAATCCGATATTCTTTAAAATTTCAAACGCCTTAGAATTTTCACCCTGAATATAACAGTCTCTTAGTCCAGCCATAATTTTGTGAAGTGTGTAATAAGGTGCCCAGATTGTCGGATATGTTGTATATTCCTCTAAAAGATCAAATTGTTCTTCACCATATCCACTTAAAAATCCAGGGGCATGCTTATTTGGATATTTAGCCATTTCTTGTTGACATATATAAAGCTCATTAACCATATAATTTATCTTAGCTTTAATCTTTTCATTCCCTGTAGATCCATAACATAATGCAAGACTAGATAAATAATGACCAGTAGTATGACCTTTTAATTTACATTCAGGCGCATCCCATCCTGTCATTGGACTTGCTCCATTAGTACTTAAACCTGCTGCGCTTCTAAAATTATATAACATACTTTCATCATCAATATTTAATAAGCATTCAAGCACTCTTTGCTGTTGATTGTAAAAATCACTTTGAGGCAACAAATTTACGTCTTTAATATTGTAAGCCTGTACTACTTTTTTAATATTTAACTTAGGTATTAGTAAATTTTCATTATCCGTAATGATAACGGTTGCCACAGTTGTAACATTATCTTTTACTAAACCTTTAACAACAAATTCACCTTCTTTTTCAACCATGCACTGTTCAACTTTTTCCCATTGTACAGATATAACTACATCTTCATTAAGATTGTTAGAAGCAGCCACAATAGAAGGCAAATCAGGCAATTCACCAATATTTGTATAAACAGTAATTGGATAAACTGATTTTACTGTAAAAGGATATTCTTTCTCTAATATATTTGCTGTAAAAGTCTTTGTTTTTGTTCTACCTTGATTTGTTGCAATTAATGTTAAAGTAACCAGCCTATTACCAGCACCGAAATGAGGACGTGATACCTTGCCTTCTTTAGACAATAGATAATCATGAGATGATTGCCAGCTAAAAACTGTTCCATTTTCTCCTCTCACCGGTAGAGAAATGTCATCCTCTACAGTTGACAAATTGCCTAAGTAAATTCGTTCAATATCTACATCCATTAGTTTTTCTACACTGTTTACAAGCATGATAAATACCTCCTAACAATTATTTTTTCCCAAAATTCATTGGTCTCATAAAAATGTAAAATATCCATTTATATCTAATTATAAATGGATGCTATACAATCGTCAATACAAATTTAAGTACATTTATTTATTCTTTAGTACAAATTTTTTAATTTGTATTAAAAAAATCATTTGCAATCACTGCAAATGATTTTTAATTTATTACCGCCTACTCGATTTATAATATTCTTTTTACTGAATTTCTTATAACTAACTTAGGTTCAAAATTAATACTATTATCAAATTTCTCTCCCGAAATAAGACGAAATATTGATTTAGCTATTTCAATTCCTACAAGTTCTTTAGGATGAGAGATTGTTGTAAGTGATGGAGAACAAGCAACAGCTTCCTTTTCATCATCAATACTTATTATAGAATAATCTTCTGGAAGATTATAGCCTTTTTCCTTTAAGATTTTTAAAACTTTAGCTGAAATCTGATCATTATAACAAAAAAGAGCTGTACAGTTTCTAAGATATCTCAGTATTCTGTTGCTATCTTCCTCTAAATATTTAATATCTTCGGTTGTAAACCACAATACATTTTCCATTGATATTGTAATACTGTTATCATTAGATGCAGCTATTGCTCCCTTGTATCTCAGGTGTCCTTGGATATCATCTGATTTTAGACAAAGTGCAATTTTGTTATGCCCATTATCTATCAAATACTTTGTTGCTAAATATCCAGCCTTTTCATCATCCAAAGCAACATGAGGAAAATCCATTTCTGGATAATAAGAGTTCAAAAATATTAATGGTATATTTTTTTTAGAAATTTCATCATACAAATATTTATTTCCATTCGGTAGAGAACTTTTAGTTGGTTCTATAATAAAAGCATCAACTCCTGCATCAAGCATTGACCTTAAAGCCCGAGCCTCATTTTCCACATCATTCCTTGTACTAGCAAGTTGCATGTTGTATCCATTACTACTTATTACTGATTCTATTCCATTAATAATACTCGGGAATATATATTCATCAAAGTATGTAACAATAACACCTATTATTTTACTTGAATGCTTCTTTGTATGCATAGGAGTAGCAATATATGTTCCACTTCCTTGCCTACTTTCAAGAATTTGTTCGCTAATAAGAAGGTTAATTGCTTTTCTTACAGTTTGTCTACTAACAGAATACATTTGAGAAAGAGAATCTTCCGTATAAAATTTTTTCCCTTTTTCTAATTTTTCTTCAGATATTTTTTCTTTTATCCATCCCGCAAGTTGAACATATTTTGGTGCTTTTTTCTTCATATTATTTCACCTCAATGTAATTTATCATTATTTATAAAGCTACTTTTTAAGTAACTAAGGACTATGAATATATTAAAATCATTAGTGCAAAACTAACGTCATTTGTAATATTGTTGTTTTAATTATATATTTCATTTTGTGGTAAAACAACATATTTTTCAATTAAAGGCCATGTAAAAAAACAGTTTGTAAAAATTAATATGTAAAAACCAAATATAAAAAACACGAACGCTGTAAAAGGAAAATAAGTAAATCCTAATATAAATGCAGTTATATTAAATACTGAAACTACCAACGTTCTCCAACCACCTATTATCATTAGTATAAAGGCATTTTTAAGTTGAAATAAATAATCTAAATCTAAATTAGCTACCATAGGAATAAGATACGCGATTAAAGAAGTTAAAAAAATGCTTAATATAATAGCTATTGACCAAAAGATTACACCTTCAGAACCCAACCCGTTCTCCAAATATGTAATTGCATTTGTGCAAATAATCAATAAATCAAACAAAACAAATAATAACACAGCACTTAATAACATTCCCTTTTTAAAATTCTGTTTGAAACTGATAAAGAAATCAGAAATAACAAATACATGTTCATTTCTTATGAGTTTACAGCACAACTCATTATACGCTAAAGTTGCTCCTCCTATAGTTACGACAGGAATGCAGCAAATCACAAAAAGCATATTTAAACTAATAAATCCCCAAAAATCAACTGTCAACAGTTCTATATATAATGCCAAACCTTTTTTTGGTGGAGCATTTTTATCTATACCTTGTCCTGGATTATAATAACTTTTAAACAACATAATTTCTCCTCTATAAGAACCCCACCCAACACGCAATCGTAGATTGCTGTTGGTTCCCGGGAACCTTGTTGTATTCACAATAACAAATTTATTAAAATGTAGCAAAGAATTAAGTACATATTTACTTTAATGTTAAAAGTAAAATTTGTCAAATGTTATTCGACAATTAATTTGTGCCCTTCTTTATTTACAATAAATAAACCTTATAACACCAACATAATATCACTTAGTATGTCTAAAAAAATTTATGCAAAACGTTTTCTATTAATTCTTGACACATTAGTATTTTTTTGTTATATTATATTTATCGATTTCTAATAACAATTTTCATTTGTTGTATATCTTTTCTTAATAATTACATACAAATTTAAAATTGTTGTCTGATATTATATCTTGTAGGAGGGAAATTTATGAAGAAAATAATTAGTACTTTTTTAGCTCTTGCTATAACGTTGTCCTTAACTACTGCTTGTAGCAATTCTGCACCAGAAACCTCAAAAGCACAAGAAACTCCAGTCGCTACTGAAAAACCTGCTGACTTAAAGTGGGACGGATATGAAGCGTCAAAAGGCCTTACTGGTAAAATTTCTTACATGCACTTTGGCGATGAATATGAACGTCAAATGTATGCGGATTTAATTGCAGCATATATAAAATTAGTACCAGGCGTTGAAATTGAACAAGTATATACACCTGGAGACTACTATACAAAACTTCAAACTTTAGCAGCATCAAAAACACTACCTGATATTTTCTGGCTCAGCGAGGGACGTGTGAAGGAGTTTGCAGATGCTGGACTTATGGCTGATTTAACTGATTCTCTTAAACAATATCCAGCTATTTCTGATGGTATGTTTGATGGAGCATTAGACTACGGTAAAGTAGATGGTATACAATACTGTATTCCTAAAGACTATACATCCTATGTAATGTACATAAATGTTGATATGTTTAAAGAGGCAGGAATCCCAATTCCTACATCTGACTGGACAATGGATGATTATATGAAACTTTCAGAACAGCTTACTAAAGTTGAAAACGGTAGAACTGCTCAATATGGTACTGCTATAAACAACTATCGTGCTGACTGGATTAATTTTATGGGTAACTATGATTCACCATGGTTCAAAGATGGAAAATCTAATATATCGGACCCAAATGCAATTAAGGGTTTAAAAGTACAGGCTGATCTAATTGAAAAAGGTTATGCCCCTGCACCAGGTACAACTGGAGAAAGCGAAGATCGTTTATTTATAATAGGACAAATAGCTATGTATCCATCAGGCCGTTGGGTTGTTCCAAGCTTTATAAACGAATGTGATTTTGAATGGACTGCAGTAGAATTCCCTAAAGGAACTACAAGAGTATGTCCTTTCATAACAGGTAACGTTGCTATAAATGCACAATCAAATAATAAAGAAATTGCGGCTAACTTCTTATCATTCCAATTGAGCCAAACAGGCTTAGGATATACACTTTCAAGTGGGTTATCTGTTCCTCTTTATGAAGAACTAATAACAGATAAAAACATACTTGCAGACCCTGCAGAAGCATTTATTGCTACTTCTAATTACATTGGAGATAAAGAACAAGTTGAAGCTTTAGCTACAGGTAAATGGACTGAATATAACTCTATTATTTCTGCAGAGCTTTCTCTTGTTTTTGATGGTTCACAAACTATTGAACAAGCAGCTGCCAATATAGATAAAAAAGCTAACGAAACACTTTTTAAATAATAACTTAAATATATTAATTTAATTGCAAATTCATTTGCAAAATACTTATCTCACTTTGGTAGACTACCATGGTGAGATAATATTTTATTATGGTAAGATAATATTTTTACTAGGAGGTTTAGAATGTCAAGTTCCACTACAAATGCACCAAAGAAAAAAACTTTAAAACATATGTCACTTAAGAAAAAAGATGCATTATCAGGATATATGTTTATTGCACCAGCTTTAATAAGCTTTTTAATTTTTGTATTGTACCCCGTTATTGCTTCTTTTGTAATAAGTGGTTTTGATTGGGGAATTTTAGGTACCCCAAGGTTTATAGGTATAGAAAACTATAAAACACTTTTTAAAGATCCTGTTTTTATAGAATCTTTAAAAAATACGTTTAAATGGGTTATCCTATATGTACCTGTCTCAATATTAACTTCTTTGATTGTGGCTTTAGCTATGGATATGCCGCTTAGAGGCATTGGGTTTTTCAGAACAATGTTCTATCTTCCGGTTATGACACCAATGGTTGTATGTGCATTATTATTTGTTTGGATTTATAACACTGAATTCGGTGTTTTAAACTATGTTTTATCCTTTTTTAATATTTCTCCTATTGGATGGATTTCTGATAAAAGAATTTCGCTTATTTCCGTTGCATTGATGTCAGTATGGAAACATTCAGGATACAATATGCTTATTTTACTTTCTGCTTTGCAGGGCATTCCTGATAGCTTATATGAAGCAGCTGCTCTAGATGGAATCACTCCTTGGAAAAAACTTATAAATATCAAATTACCTCTTATTATGCCATCAATGTACTTTGTAGTTCTAACAAGCGTAATTGATGCATTTCAAGTTTTTACGGAAGTATTTATCATGACAAAAGGTGGACCAGGTTACTCTACTCACACTGTATCCTATTATCTTTTTGCAAATGCATTCGAATATGGCAAAATGGGATATGCATGTGCAATGGCAGTTGTTATGTTCATTATTATATTAACAGTTACTTTAATTCAAGATAAAGTTATGAACAAAAATGTTCAATACGATTCTTAATAAGGAGGAATACAATTATGAAACAATCTAGAAAATCAATAATATTATCTTATGCTATATTAGGTTTTGCAACTTTAATTGTTCTTCTTCCTTTCTTTTGGATGCTTGTATCTTCATTCAAAAGCCAGAGAGAATTATTTGCTTATCCTCCTACGTTTTTTCCTTCTGTTTGGAAATGGGAAAACTATAAGCAAGTACTTAGCGCAGGTAGTATATCATTCTTTGAGATGTTTTTGAACTCTATGAAAGTAACAATACCTGTAGTTGTTCTTAATATAACATTTTCATCACTAGCGGCTTACTCATTTGCAAGAATAAATTTTCCTTTTAAAAAGCTTATTTTTATGATGTTCATTTCATCCATGATGATACCGGCAGCAGTTGTAATGATTCCAAGATTTCTACTTTTTACAAATTTAAAATTGGTTGATACATTTTTGCCACTTATATTACCCTCTGCATTTGGGACTGCATTTTCAATATTCTTATTAAGACAGTTTTTTATGACTATTCCTGTAGACTTAGAAGAAGCTGCCGTTATAGATGGATGTGGAAAATTTAGAATTTGGGCAACAATTATTGTACCTCTATCAAAACCTATAATTGCAACATTAAGTGTTTTCCTATTCCAAAGTACATATAATGACTTTATGGGTCCACTTATTTATCTTAATTCTGATACAAAATTTACCATACAATTAGGCCTTGCCAGCTTTAGAAATTCATTTGCTACAAGGTATGACCTTATAATGGCAGGATCTATGTTAGCTTTAATTCCAGTCTTAATAATATATATAGTTTGTCAAAAGTATATTGTTAAAGGTATTGTTATGTCTGGCTTAAAAGGATAAGACAAAATTCAAAGATATTATCAGGAGGTTATAATGGCTAGTATTTTATTGAATAATATTTATAAAATGTATCCAGGTGATGTAACAGCTGTTACGGATTTTAACTTGGAAATAGACGATAAAGAATTTATAATTCTTGTTGGTCCTTCTGGTTGTGGTAAATCTACAACGCTGAGGATGATTGCTGGATTAGAGGAAATCTCAAAAGGAGAAATTTATATCGGGGAACATCTTATTAACGATGTTGCTCCTAAAGACAGAGACATTGCAATGGTTTTTCAAAACTATGCTTTATATCCGCATATGACAGTTTATAAAAATATGGCTTTTGGTTTAGAGCTAAGAAAAGTTCCAAAAGATGAAATTCGCAAACGCGTCACAGAAGCTGCTAAAATTTTAGATATTGAACATCTTCTTGAGAGAAAACCTAAAGCTCTTTCAGGGGGCCAAAGACAACGTGTTGCTTTAGGACGAGCTATGGTTAGAAATCCACAAGTTTTCCTTTTAGACGAACCACTTTCCAACCTTGATG
>DIVM01000313.1 GCA_002435835.1 Firmicutes bacterium UBA6132 | reverse complement strand
ACCTCACGATGGACACCCTTGTCTTTGGCTAATGGTTGCTACTACCAAGCCCCATAACGGACTTTCACCGTCAAGATGTCGCCCATGCTATGCTCTTGTATTAGATATATTAAAATTAAGCGAATTAAAATTATTCAGTTTTTTTCTTTTCTACTTCCTTAAGTGCAGCCAGTTGTTCAGGATAGTTCTTTTCAGCTATGCTGTGCCAAATCTCAGCATTTTTAATTCCACATCTTTCAGGAACAAAGACAGGATCCAAACCCATTTTCTTTTGTTCTTCATAATCTTTTAGAGTCGCCAAAGCAGGTTTAGTAAGCATTATTATTGCAATTATATTGAGCCATGCCATCATGCCCACACCTATGTCTCCAAGGTTCCATGCAAATTCTGAAGTTCTAATTGTTCCAACAAATGTAAGTACTACAATTATTACTCTTATTACATTTATAACTACATTAAGATTTTTGCTGTTTTTAAATAAGTATGCAACATTTGATTCAGCGTAGAAAGCAAATGCCAGCAATGTAGTAAAGGCAAAGAAAAATACAGATATTGCTATAAACGGAGCTCCTAAATTCGGTATCAATGTGCTGATTGCAATTTGTGTATAAGCAGTTCCGACACCTACTCCCGGAAGATTTTCAACCAAGAATCCTCCTACAGGATTTTGAACATTGTATGCTCCTGTTGAAAGAATCATGATTGCTGTTGCAGTGCATACAAACAAAGTATCTACATATACAGAAAATGCCTGTACAAGACCTTGTTTTGCCGGATGTGACACTTCAGCAGCACCAGCAGCCTGAGCACCTGTACCTTGTCCAGCCTCATTGGAATAAATACCTCTTTTAACTCCCCACATAACAGCATTTCCGAATACTGCCCCAAATCCAGCATTAAGATTGAAAGCCGATGTAAAAATAAGCGAGAACATTGAAGGTACATTTTTAATATTGAATGCCAAAATAGTTAAAGCTACAATGATATAAGCAATAGCCATGAAAGGAACTACCAATTCTGCAAATTTTCCCACTCTCTTTACACCGCCAAATATAACTACAGCAAGTAATCCTGCAATAAAAATTCCTGTTATAGTTGGGCTAATACCAAAAGCATTCTTAATTGAATCTCCTATATTAAATGACTGTACACCTGGACCCGTAAAACCATTAGCTATTATTATAGCTACTGCAAGGATTACTGCAAAAGGTTTATTATTTAAGCCTTTTTCAATATAATATGAAGGTCCACCACGATAACTGTCCCCTATATCTTGTTTATATACTTGAGCTAATGCAGATTCCGCATATGCAGACCCTGCTCCAAGAAACGCAATCACCCACATCCAAAAAACCGCACCTGGTCCGCCATAAAATATTGCAGTTGCAACACCTGCAATATTTCCTATACCTACTCTTCCGCCTAAGGACATCGCAAAACCTTGTAATGAAGAAACTCCCTTATCTGAACTTTTGCCCCCTATAAGAAGCTTAACCATATCCTTAAACAATCTGACCTGAGGGAATCTCATAATAGTAGAAAAATAAATACCTGCTCCCAAACAAAGAAAAATTAGTCCTTTACTCCAAATCAATCCTGCAATTTTTCCTGAAAGTAATGTTATATCCATTTAAAACTCTCCTTCGATTTTTGATTTCAATTTTTGCTTTAGTTTACTAAAATTTACCGGAAAATGTTTTCTCTTTGCTCATACCGCCTCCCGTATAAAATCTTTTTATAAATCTTTAGATATATCTCACAACTCAGTCACATATATAATCAATCGTCTTATATCCATACATAAATTATATAATTATCAGTTTTACATACTGTTTTATTTTTTTAGTCTTAAAAGTTTTTATTTAAATGTATATTTCTCTCATTAATAATTTAAACACTTTTTAAACATTAAAAAAATCAACATTAAATCAACATCTAAATCCCGGTGCTATTACAGTATTCACAAAAAAAGTCCGCATATATGTGCATACACACAAATATACGAACCATGTTTTTATTTAAATGTAAATTTCTGTCTCTGTAAGTATGACCTAATAATTTGCTCTAAAAATCCTATTAATGACCATAAAACCAAAAAATCTACGCATCCAAGTAGTTTATACAAATATTAGTTTTTGCCTCTATAAAATTTAAGAACTGTTTTGACTTTTGATCAATTTTATCCTTGTTGTTAACAATAATCTGAATGCTGTAATCATTAGATAAATGCTGCAAAATGTTTTTCAAAGAATGAAAAAGGCGAATTTCGTTAACTTGAGTCGAAGATGAAGCACTGGATATATAATGAAAAACTCCTGGTTGAATTACGCTCACATCCTCCAAATAAATTTGAGGAATGTTTTGAATAACATTTGGTTTCAAACTTAAAAGTAATTTATCAACTAAATCGCTCATTACAAAATAAATTATTTGTTCATCCGAATATTCATTGACTCTAATAACAATGCTTTTTTTATTTTTTGCGCTGTCTTTCAAATCCTTATCTTGTTTCTTATCAATTAAAGAAGAATACAAATCTTTTATCTTTTGTTGAGGAAAAACATTTAAATCTTCTCGCAAAAGATTTTCATATTCCTTGTAATGAAAAATAGCTAAATTGGACTCATTATTTTTAACAAAAACATCCATGAGCTTATAGTGTGATTCTTCATCATATGGATTCATGTCCAAAATATTTTCCAAAATATTTTTTGCTTGGGGATAATTGTTGTCTTTTAAATAAATATCTAATAAACAATTAAGAGTTAGCAAATGCATTTTTTGATATTTTGTTCGCTGTAAAAAAACCCAATCATTAAAATTATCGCTGTCTTTGACATAATAATCTTCAATAAAGTCTCCCCTAAATTGCTTGTTGACATTTTCTAAAAATTCTAAATTATTTTTTTCATGGTCAAGATTTACATTATCCAGAAATTTCACATCAGAATCAAGCAAATAATTTGTATTTATATAGCAATATTTTCTATCAGAAATTAAAAATTCCTGACCGTTCTCGTCCTTTGGAATGTTTTTATTTATATTCCACAAATTATAACGCAAGTTGTAACTGGCTGTTTCATAGCATTCTGGCCAAAGCATATATGCGATTTTCTCTCTTGTAAGCTTATGGTGTTCAGTGCATATTAATATTGCTATTATACCGATGGATTTTGCGCTAAACTTTGAATTAATCAAATTTTCGCCCAATAATATATCAGGATTACCTAATAAGCGTATATTAAGCTTGCTCATACAGTCCTCCAACTAAAAATTTTTATATAAAAATTTTCCTTCTTTTAATGTTCCTATTACCTCAGCAGTAATAATTGCTTTGGGATTTACTTTAAAAATATCTATATCTAATATGGCAAGATCCGCCATTTTACCAATTTGAATGGAACCTTTTTCATT
Source organism: Firmicutes bacterium UBA6132 (assembly GCA_002435835.1). The sequence goes on along the minus strand of DIVM01000313.1, from coordinate 3,161 downwards.
TTCCTCACGAACTGCATAAGCTGCATTGATAGTAAACATTTTTACTGCTTCTTCCACAGTCACACTACTTTGACGGTTTGGATGATTGACTGCAGCATATATCCCCAATACTGGATCTATAGGAGTAAGGTCGCTGTCAGACCCTCCGCATATTATGATTCCTTCATCAATTATATTTCTAAATTCATTGGTAACCGTGTAATGCTCACCAAGAGTGTTTTTATACATGCTGTCTTCGCCTCCGTAAAAATATTCAAAGGCCGGCTGCATAGAAAATATTATTCCAAGCTCTTTGGCAATACGTCTTTGATCTTGGTTAGTAATTTCTGCATGTTCTATTCGGTGGCGAAGTTTATTATTTGGGTAAATGCTATGGGCATATTCATGTGCTTTTAGGATCTGTTCAACTGCCCTATCCCCTACTGCATGAATTGCAGTATCTAAATTATTTTTATAACATTCACAAACATATTCATTTATGTCTTTTTGACTATAATAAAGAATACCTCCATGATTTTCATTTTTATAATTAAAACTTATTGCTGCATTCATAGAAGCAAAGGAACCATCTAAAAAAATATCTCCGCCAATTCTGTTAAGGCCCGTATCGTGGATTTTTGATATATCTGTTGTATTGTAATACAAGGCAATGTCGATGGGTATTTCATCTATGTAGTTTAAAAGAAGTTCTGCATCGCTGTCTGCAAAATGAAATCCTCCTTCAACTGCATGAATGCTTGTAACCCCTTTTTTTATTATTTGATGCATAAGATTTTTTATGGCATCAATTTTTTCTTCTTTTTTTTGATACTGCTTTAATACTTTCTTGCGAATTAAAGCATTTGCTTTTCCGTAAATTATGCCCGTGGGATTACCTTCTTCATCTCTTTCTATGCCTTCTAAATTAAACGGCACTTTAAGCATATTAATAGCTTTTGTATTTAAAACACATTTATGAAAATCTCGACCATTTAATATTATTGCATAATCCTTTGAAAACTTGTCTAAAATTTTCCTTGTAGGCAGTCGTTTTTCTTCTAAATCTGAAATTTCCAAGCCATAACCGATAATTAGTTGCTTATCAAGATGTTTTGAAATCCAATTCAATATGCGCTTTTCTATTTCATCATAATTTTTAGCTCCGTTAAGATCCACGTTGTTCATATGCAATGCTGACTGTATAAAATGAACATGGCTATCATATAGCCCAGGCAATACAGTGCTTTCATTTAAATCAACTTGTTCTCTGCTTTGGGACAAATATTTTTCATATTCGCTATTATGACCAGCGCCTACAATTACGCCGTTATTAATCAACAGCCAACTATAATTTTTTTCATTGTTAAATCTGAAAAAATTACCGTTGTATAATAATAAATCATATATCATATCTGCCTCCCAATAATAGAATTTAATATACGTATTATCTCACATTAGTTTATTGATGTAAAATATATATTTTAAAAGTATATTAATCTTTAACATATTACATTTAAAATATATATTATCTTTAATATTTTAGCATTTAAGCAAATTATTGACTGTTTTATAAACTAATTCAGGTACAACTTCATAGGAATATCTTGTTTCAACTCGTTCTGTGAATTTATGCGCATCTTTCCCATAGCATCCTATATCTAAAACGGGTAAATTCAGCTTTTGCATATCTTCAAGAGGAAGGTCATAAGTAAATCCAAATCCTGGCAAATTTTCCTTCAAATTATTTATTATTTCTGCATCCTTTGGCGCTGCCCCGTAGCTTAAGTCAGATATATAAGGGAAGAATTTTTTATAAATTAGTTTATAATCTGTTTCCGTATTATCCACTGCATATGAAACAGCATTTAACAGATTTATGTCCTTTTCAGTCTTTCCTTCAACATATATATGTGGATAATAAGGTGGAGTGAAATAAACTATGACAACTGGATTTCTATTAGACCATAAGGAGTGTACATAATCAACAAGCATGGTTGTTTTATCAACGAGATCAATCGATTCATCCATTGTAATTATTTCTATGAAATCTTTTACCTTTATGTCAAGATCGATAACCTCTTTTTCAACTTTTTTATATAATTNNTCTTTCCAAGTTAATTTTGCATGGGGCCTTGATACCATTTGGCAATAATCCTTATAATGATAATTTAAATTATCAATGGTAATCTGAAATGAGTCTTTTGCCACGTCTACCATTTTTTTAAGTACTTGGTCCGGTGTACTTATGTGGGTAGCATAGTTGAACATAACAAATGACTTATTGGCTATTTGTACTGAATATTCCGTTTTTAAATCCCTTTGCCTTAATGTAACAGGCGGCAAGGATGCTTCCCCTTCAGCCACGTCGCAAAATTCTGTGTTCAAATTTATTCGCTTAGTTATTTCAGAAACTATCTGATTTGGGTCTATTCCCTTGAATGATTCCCCAACGTGAGTTTCTTTTCCCACAACAAAGAATGAAGGCATTAGCTTTCCCACTGTACCTATATAAACATATTTATTTTTGTCTTCGCTGTGTTCAGATGTAATGTAATCAGTATCTAAAAGCGCTTGGAAATCAAATCCTTCTTCTTCCTTTAACCTTACAAGTTCAGGAATTACATTAAGCATCCCACCAGAGTTTCCTTCTTCATCACAAACTGCAGCAAAAACTAAGTTCCCTTCAAATTCTTCAATATTGCTTGTTATGCTTTCAATCAATCCCATCAAAACGGCTACACCGGATTTCATATCAAAGATTCCTCTGCCAAACAAATAATTTCCTGTTTCTAAATCATCCAATACTTCTTGTGGCAAATGAAGACCTTTCATTTTCTCTGTTAATTCCAAAGGTTTATGCGCGTATTCTTTCAAATTGCCGTAATCCGAAATACCTACAGTATCTATGTGACCTATTAATGCAACTGTTTTGTTACTGTGATTTTTTTGTCCTCTTACTTTTACCAATACACTTTTTCTGCCTAATTTATCATTTTTCACAGCTACAAATTTTAAATCCTGCGGATTTTTCTTGTAATAATCCATTTGTGCAAATATTTCATAAACTTTTTCAGATACATCTACTTCGCCCGATGTATTCACAACGCTTAAAACACTTGTGAGTTCCAATGCTATTTCCCTAATTCTCTCAGTAATATTACCTTTCATAAAAAACCTCCGCA
>DIVM01000187.1 GCA_002435835.1 Firmicutes bacterium UBA6132 | reverse complement strand
TTGATGTTACTATTCAGGCACAAGTTATGGATTTAATGAAAGAATTAAAGGATAAGTTTGGAACTTCTATGATATTAATAACACATGATTTAGGAATAGTTGCTGAAATTTGTGATAAAGTAGCTATAATGTATGCTGGTAATGTTGTAGAATATGCAACAAAAGAAAAGCTTTATAATAATCCATGTCACCCATATACAATAGGATTATTTAATTCAATACCAAAGCTCGATGCGGAAGAAGAATTTTTAGAGGAAATAGGCGGATTGCCTCCTGATCCTACTGAGGTAATAGAAGGTTGTTGTTTTAATCCAAGATGTTCAAGTTGTATGGAAAAATGTAAAAAAAGCAAACCAGCTGTAAAATATATTGATGACCAACATTATGTAAGATGCTTTTTATTTGATGATGACAGAATGGAGGTGCAAAAATGAGTAATGAGAAATTAATAGAAATAAAAAACTTAAAAAAGTATTTCAATGTTAAGAAGGGTTTATTACATGCTGTTGATGATTTAAGTTTCTATATTAATAAAGGTGAAACTCTTGGACTTGTTGGAGAATCTGGATGTGGTAAATCTACAACAGGTAGGACAATTATTAGATTAATAGAAGCAGATGGAGGAGAAGTATTATTCCATAATAAAAATGTACTATCCTTTGACAAAAAAGAAATGAAAAATTTTAGGCAAAATGTACAAATGGTTTTTCAAGATCCATATTCATCATTAAACCCGAGACTATCAATATTTGATTTGATATCTGAACCGTTGATGAATATTGATGAGTTTAAACAAGATAAGAATAAAGTTACTAAAAGGGTAAAAGAACTGATGGATATAGTTGGTATATCTGAAAGACTAACAAACTCATATCCACATGAATTAGATGGAGGAAGGCGTCAAAGAGTTGGAGTTGCAAGAGCATTGTCAGTTAAGCCAGAGTTTATGGTGTTGGATGAACCAGTTTCATCACTTGATGTTTGCATACAAGCTCAGGTAATTAATCTTTTAAAAAATTTACAAAAGGAATTTGGTTTAACATTTTTGTTTATATCACATGATTTAAGTGTAGTAAAACATATTAGCAATAGAATTGCTGTAATGTATCTTGGTAAAATGGTTGAATTAAGTGATCATAATGCAATATTTAAAGATCCCCTTCACCCATACACACAAGCTTTGTTATCAGCTATACCAATTCCAAAGGCAAATGTAGAACGCAAGAGAATAATTTTAAAGGGAGATGTGCCAAGCCCTGTTAATCCACCTGAAGGTTGCAGATTTGCTGGAAGATGTATGTATGTTAAGGATATATGTTTAAAAGAAACTCCTGAACTAAGAGAAGTTGATAATAAAAGATATGTTGCTTGTCATTTGGTTAATAGATAAAATTAAAAATTATATTCTATATATAATGTAATTAAAATTAAATTAAATATTTTAAATAATATTTAAAATAAAAAAACAATGGAGGATATATGAAAAGTAAATTTAGTAGGTTAATTAGTTTTACAGTTATCGGAATGCTTGCTTTATCTTCAGTATTGACAGGTTGCACTCAAAAAACTGATGTTCCTGAAGCATCAGATCCAGCAGCAACAAAACAAGATACATTAACGGTTGCATTTGGTTCAGATCCACCAACATTGGATCCTCATTCTTCATCTTCATCTCCAAGTGTTAATGCACTAAATCCAATTTATGAAACACTTGTAAGATACGACGAGAATGGCGAAATTAGCCCTCTTCTAGCTGAAAGTTGGGAACAAATTGATGAGCTGAGTATGAAATTCAATTTGAGAAAAGGTGTTAAATTTCACAACGGAGAAGAAATGAAAGCTAGTGATGTTATTTATAGCATGAAGAGAGCTACAGGACCTGAAGGGGCTAAAGTATCATACATTATGAAGGCTATAGATTCCGAAAAATGTGAAATTGTAGATGATTATACAGTTATAATTAGAACGCATGAACCATTTGCTCCGTTACTTGGCTATCTTCCATACGTTGGAGCAGTTATTGTTAGTGAAAAAGAATTTACTGCTGATGCTGCAAAAGCTGCTTTAAATCCAGTTGGAACGGGACCTTTCAAATTTGTTGAATGGAAAAAGAGTGATAGAGTAATATATGTCAGAAATGATGAATATTGGGGAGAAAAAGCAGCATATACAAATCTTGTAATAAGAACTATTGTAGAAGCTAACAGTAGAGTTATTGAACTTGAAGCAGGTGGAGTTGACATAATATACGATATACCTGCAAATGATGTTCAGAGAATTGAAGATAATCCAGATACAAAAATAGAAAAAAAGAATTCAACTATTTTTGAATTCCTTGGAATGAATACATCAAAGGAACCATTTAATAATGTTGAATTCAGAAGAGCTATAGACCTTGCAATAGATGAAGAAAGTATTGTTGCATCAGTGTACAGAGGAAATGCAACGTATACTCCAGGACCAGTAACTCCAAATATGAAATATTTTGATGATAGCGATACAAAAATGAGATATAATCCTGAAGAGTCAAAGAAAATTTTGAGAGAGCTTGGTATAGCAGAAGGAACAACATATGAAGTTAAATTAAGTGAAAATAAAATGAGAATAGATTCAGCAACTATTATACAAAGTATGCTTAAAGAAGTAGGAATAAACTTGGAAATAAAAATTTTAGAGGCAGGAACATTCTGGGATGCTCTTGAACAGGGAGATTCTCAATTTTTCATAAGTGGTTGGGGAGCAGTTGGATTCCCTGAACCTGACAATAATATTTTTGGGCCATTACATTCTTTACAGATTCCAGCAAATAACTATTGCTTTTACAGCAATCCTGAGATGGACGCATTGCTAAATGCAAGTAGAACAACTCCTGATAGCCCTGAAAGAGAAAAGATTGTAAAAGATGTTCAAAAATTAATAAGATCAGAAGTACCATATATCACATATGCAAATCCTCAACAAATAGCAGGTATGAGAAGTAATGTTATGGGATTTAAACCAACACCAGCAGCAAGTCACTTTGTGCATAAAGTATATTTCGAGTAAATATTTGAATAAAGGAATGCTTATTATGCATTCCTTTTATTAAAGAATAAACACTTAAATGAGTTTGATGATTTTTAAGTTTTGTCCCTCCACATAGAACAAATTTCATCAAACTCAATTTCTTAAAAGGAAGGTTTATTATGATTAAAAAAATTAAAAGTAAATATGTAATAGGTTATGATGGAAATGACCATGAAATAATTTTAAATGGCGAAGTTGTATATAAGGATGAAGAAATAATATATGTTGGAAAGAATTATTATGGAATGGTTGATGAGGAAGCTGATTATGGCAATGCAGTAATTAGTCCTGGATTTATAGATTTAAATGCACTTGGAGATATAGATCATGATATACTACATTTTGAAGCAAGTAAGGAAGTAAGTAAAAGTTTAAGTCCTTCTGAAGAATATTTTAATAAAGGAACTCATGAACTTATGACACCTGAGGAAGAAGATTTTAAATCTTTATTTGCTTATACACAACTAATTCTAAATGGTATTACAACTGCAATGCCTATTACTTCTGTATATTATAAAAGATGGGCTGAAACATATGAAGAACTTGAAGCTGCAGTTCATCATGCAGGAAAATTAGGTATAAGAATGTATTTAGGACCAAGTTATCAGTCAGGTTTTAAAGTTATGCAATCAGATGGAACTATGACTGTAAAATTTGATGAAGAAGAAGGCGAAAAAGGTCTAGCAAGAGCTGTTGAATTTGTTAAAAAATATGATGGAGCATATAACGGTCTTATAAGGGGTGCTTTAGAACCTGAGAGAATAGAAACACAGACAGAAGCTAATTTAATTAATACAAAAAAATATGCAGATATGTTGAATTGTCCAATTAAATTACACGCTGCTCAAGGTGAAAGTGAATATGATATTATTTACAGTAAGTATGGAAAGTCATCAATAAGATTTTTATATGATATAGGATTTTTAGATGAAAAAGTAGGAATTCCACATTGTTATATAGTTACAGGAAGCAGCAGAGTAAATAAAGGTTATGGTGATGACCTTGAACTTTTAAAAGAAACAGGTACAACTGTTATACATTGTCCAGTTATATTAGGAAGAAATGGACATTTTATGGAGTCATTTGCCAAATATAAAAGAAACGGAATAAATATAGCAATAGGAACTGATACCTTCCCACCTGATTTTTTCCAAAATATAAGAGTGGCAAGTATGTTTTCACAAATGTATGAAGGAAATAATGAAGATTCACGATATGCAGATATATATAGGGCAGCTACTTTAGGTGGAGCAAAAATGTTAGGTAGAGAAGATTTAGGAAGGCTTTGTAAAGGCGCTAAGGCAGATATTATAGTAATTGATCTCAATGCTTTTCATATGGGAGCTGTTGATGATCCTATACGTACTATGATTATGTGTGGATCAGGAACTGATGTTAAAGTATCAATAATAAATGGAAAAACTGTTATGAAGGATAGAAAAATAGAAGGAATAGATTTAGATGAAATGAAAATAAAAGCTCAGAAATACTATGACAAAATGAAATATGGTTATATGGAAAGAGATTATAAACATTTACCAGAAGATGAAATTTTTAAGCCTTCATTTAAAATAAGATAATTATAAATTAACCTTGATTTGTTATAAGAGATGATTGAACAAAAGAGATAAAAATTAATTAATTTCTTATCAAGTTATGCTAATGAATATACGTGCTTTTATTATTATAATAGAAGTATAGAATATATCAGGAGGACGTTATGGGATATCCAAAAGATTTTTTAGAATCAAGAGCAATAATTAAACGTGGGGAATATGCAGTATTGCCACCAGAAGGTAGAGTTATAAATGTAATACCAGGATTTGAAGGTTTTAAAACAACTATATTGACATCACCTAAAATGGGTGCACAAAGTGTTTTTTATGTATCAACAGTAAGTCCAGGTGCTAAGACTACATTGCCTTTTGGTGGTAACGGAGTTGAAACATTTGTGTATTTTATGGATGGAGAAGGTATACTCAAAGTAAAAGCAGGAAATGAAAACTTTGAATTATCTCAAGGGGGATATGCTTTTGTACCAGCTGATAAAACAATGGAGCTTTTTAATGAATCAGATGGTAATTATAGAATACTTCTTTATAAACAAAAGTATATAGAACTTAATGGACATAAAGCAGATACTGTTGTAGGAAATGTTAATGAAATTGAAGAAAGAGAATATGATGGAATGGATAATATGTTCATTAAAGATTTACTTCCTACACATTTAGGATTTGATATGAACATGCACATATTAAGTTTTAAACCTGCTGGTTGTCATCCATTTATAGAAACCCATGTTCAAGAACACAGTGCATATATTACTAATGGTCAAGGTTATTATCAATTAGGCGCTGAGTGGATTCAAGTTAAAAAAGACGACTTCCTTTGGATGGCTCCATTTGTTCAACAAGGTTGTTATGCCACAGGTAGAGAAAGATTTACATATATTTATTCAAAAGATTGCAATAGGGACGAAATTATATAAATTTTAAAATATAGGAGGATTGAAAAATGGCTATAACTAAGGAATTCAAAACATTAAAATTAAATGATTATCTTGAAAAAACAGAACTTAAAGGAAAAAACTTAAATTTTCTTACTGATTTAAGCAAAAATCAACTTTATAGTTTATTTAAAGCAGCTGAAATGCTAGAACCTTTTCATAAAAGCAAAATTAATCTATTAGAAGGCAAAGCCCTTTGTACTATGTTTTTCCAACCAAGTACAAGAACAAGATTTTCAACTGAAATGGCTATGCTTAGGCTTGGTGGTGATGTAATAAGCGAGTCTAACCCTGGTGCCAATTCATCAGCTGCAAAAGATGAGTCTTTAGCAGATACAATGAGAGTTATTTCGGAGTATGCTGATATTGTAGCTTTAAGACACTATAATGATACTACAATTTTTGATGATATTAAAACTGCACAAGTACCAGTAATAAGTTGTGGTTATGGCAATATAACACATCCTACACAAGGACTTTTAGATATGTATACAGCTTATAGAGCATTAGGTACATTAGAAGGAATAAAAGTAATGGTAACTTCTCCTGACTTGACAAGAGCCAGAAGTGGACAATCATTTGCAATGGGTCTTGCAAGAATGGGAGCAGAAATAATTTATTCAGGACCAAGTGAGTTACGTACATCTGAAGCAATACGTGAAAAACTTGATGAAACTGGCTGCAAGTATACTGAACATTTTGATTTAAGTGAAAAGCAACAGGAAGAACTTGTGATGGAATGTGACTTAGTATATTTACCTGGATGTAGTGTTCCAAAAGGTCAAGATGCAAGAGAGCTATTTATGGAAAAATCTAAAAATTATTATATAAAATTAGATACTTTAATAAAAGCAAAAGAAAAATACGGCAGAACAATTGGAATAATGCACTCTTTACCAAGATTTGAAGGTGAGTTTGATTTTGAAATAGATAAAACTGAACATGAATTATATTTTAAGCAAATAGGATTCAGTATTCCAATAAGAATGGCTTTAATAGCTTCAATGGTTGGTTTATCATAAAATTATAATTTTTATAAGGAGATGAAAAATGAGACCAAAAAGAGTTGTAATTGCATTAGGTGGTAACGCTTTAGAAGATAAAAATCTTCCATCTACAGCCCAGTCCCAATTAGAAGTAGTAAAAAGAACATGTGAATATATAGCAGATATAAGTTGTGCAGGATATGAAATAGCAGTTGTACATGGTAATGGCCCTCAAGTAGGAAGAATATTATTAGCTTCCGAAACAGCTGCAAACGTAACGCCATCAATGCCTTTTGATGTGTGTGGAGCAATGAGTCAGGGATATATAGGATACCATATACAACAGGGATTAAAATATGCTTTAGCAAAAAGAAATAGAATATTACCAGTAGTAAGTATAATTACGCAAATGATCATAGATAAAGAAGATAAATCCTTTCAAAACCCTTCAAAACCAATTGGAATATTTTATACAGAGCAGGAAGCAAAAGAATTAGCAGAAGAAATGGGATATATAGTTAAAGAAGATGCTGGAAGAGGATGGAGAAGGGTAGTACCTTCACCAATACCAAAAAGAATAGTAGAAATAGATACAATTAAAACATTGTGGGACACAACTATTTCTGTAACTTGCGGTGGCGGAGGAATTCCAGTTATTGAAAATGAAGATGGTTCCCTACAAGGTATAGCTGCAGTTATAGATAAGGATCATGCAGCAGGAAGATTAGCAGAAGATATGGAAGCAGATATTCTCATGATACTCACAGAAGTAGAAAATGTATCTATAAATTATAGGAAACCAAATCAAGAAGATTTAACTAATTTAACAGTAGAAAAAGCAGAACAATATATTGAAGAAGGACATTTTGCACCAGGAAGTATGCTTCCAAAAATATTGGCAGCAGTAAATTTTGCAAAATCAAAAACAGGTAGAAAAGCAATAATTACTTCACTTTATAAAGCTACAGAAGCTTTAGAAGGAAAATGTGGTACAGTGATTAAGAAATAAATAAATTTTGATTAGAAAATTTAAAGTTAAGCGGTATTCTTAGTATAGAATACTGTTTAACTAGTTTAAAAAATCTTATATTCTTATATTTCTAACATTTTAACTATTTGATTAAATTTATTTAATATGATGATTTTTTACAAATCACATAAAATAAAAAAAGAAAAAGGAGATTTAAAATGGAATATGGTTTTTTATCTATCGTACCACCGTTAATGGCAATTGTGTTGGCACTAATTACAAAGCAAACTATTTTTTCTTTATTAGTGAGTTTGTGGATAGGTACAACAATAATTAATGGTTGGAATCCAATAATTGCACTACCAAAAATGATATCAGATTTTTTTATTCCTCAGATTGGAAATACTTGGAACGCAGGTACAATTATGTTGATTGTTGCTTGTGGTGGATTTGTGTATATGGTTAAAATTTCAGGAGCTGCTAAGGCTTTTGGGGATTTAACTTCCAAGAAAATTAAAAATAGGGAACAAGCTCAACTTGTTGCATATTTTAGTGCAT
>DIVM01000285.1 GCA_002435835.1 Firmicutes bacterium UBA6132 | reverse complement strand
CTGGACATACGCTAGCGCATGCTCCACAATCTATACAAGCAGCAGGATCAATTTCATATTTATCATCTCCAGCTGTAATTGCTCCTACAGGACATTCTGGTTCACATGCTCCACATGATATACATGCATCTGTTATTTTATATGACATTTAAGTTTTCACCTCCCCCAACATTTATCTATGACATTTTATCATTAAATCAATATATTTTAAAGTGTTTTTTTTATATTTATATAAATAATTTGGACAAAGCCCTAAGTTCAATTAATTTAATCTTCTAAATCTTTTAATTCTGCTAAATTCACATCATCATGACGCTTAATTTTTACTGCACCTTCTTGAATAATTTTCATTTCATCACTTTTAAACTCTTCAATTTCGCCAACACCATCAGCAGTTTGCACTTTAACTTTAGCAGATTTAAATAAAGGATTTATATCCAATACTATACCTGTTTTATTTGTTCCATTAATAGCTACTTTATCGCCAACATCAGGTAGCTCTTTTATATTTTCATCGTAAACATGGTGCTCATAATTCAAGCAACACATTAGTCTTGAACAAATACCTGAAATTTTTGCAGGGTTTAATGAAAGCTTTTGTTCTTTTGCCATTTTTATAGAAACTGGATAAAATTCACCAAGAAACGAAGAACAGCACATAGGTCTTCCGCATGGTCCTAAACCACCAATCATTTTTGCTTCATCACGAACACCTATTTGTCTTAATTCAATTCTTGTCCTAAATATTGAAGCTAAATCTTTAACAAGTTCTCTAAAATCAATTCTTCCATCCGCTGTAAAATAAAAAATGACTTTATTATTGTCAAATGTATATTCTATATCTATAAGCTTCATATCCAAATTATGTTCTTCTATTTTTTTTGAACATATTTCAAAAGCTTGACTTTGTTTTATTTTATTTTCATCATTACATTTTATATCTTCTTGTGTAGCAAGCCTTAAAACTTTTTTTAATGGCTGTATTATATCTTCATCTTTAACCATTTTTGGTCCTACAACAACTTGACCAAATTCTATACCTCTAACTGTTTCTACTATTACGTAATCTTCTTCTTTAATCCATTTTTTATCAGGATCAAAATAGTATATTTTCCCAGCCTTCTTAAATCTAACCCCTACTACTTTAATCATTATTTAAATTCCTCCTGTATTTTTAAGAGCATTTTATCTATGGTAAGTTTATAATTTACATTATTTTTTATATTATCGCTTACTTTTTGCAAGTAATTTATTATATCATCCCCCGAGCTTTTTTTAAACAAAAAGCTGTGTTCACTTAATAAATCCTTTAAATCTTTATTTATTAACAGGTTTTGCAAATTGTTTTTTAAGTATGTTATATCTCTTATCCATAACATCATTATTTCTATTATCTCATCTATATTATCTTTTTGTTCTTCAAAGTAATTTTCTAAGTTAAAAATAATTTCTTCATCCGATTTGATTATTTTATCAAATACATTTATTATTTCTGATCTTTTTGACAGTATTTCATCGTTGTCATTTATTATATTTACAGCTTTATTTAATATTCCTTTTGAATAATTTGCTATAAGTGAAGCTTTTGCATCATCAACTTCATAATTTTTCGTTAAATATTTTTGTATTTCTTTTGTGCTTATATTTTTAAATTTTACTACTTGGCACCTTGAAACAATTGTAGGAAGTAATAAATTTATATTTGTTGTTAAAAGAATTATGATTGTATCCTTTGGTGGTTCTTCGAGAGTTTTTAAAAATGTATTTGCAGCCTGTACAGTCATTAAATGTGCATTGTTTATAATAAAAATTTTCCTTGAGGATTCATAAGGTTTTTTATATATGTCGCTTATTAATTCATCTACAACTTCTCTTTTAATTGTTTTTTCTTCTACATCAAGTATATGCAAATCCGGATGATTCATAGAATTAACTTTTATACAATCATTACAACTTTCACAAGGTTCTTCTTGATTAAAATTATTACAAAAAAGTGATTGGGCAAAAGTAACAGCTAATTTAAATTTGCCCATATCCTTAGGTCCTTCAAACACATAGCAATGTGACAATTTGCTTTGTTCAATCCCATTAATTAATGATTGTTTTATTTCATTTTGTCCTACTATTTGGCTATATTGCATGAGGACCTCCTTTTTTAAATTTTTTCAAATCTATCAACGGGAGTTACAAAAACAACTGCTCCTCCAACAGATATTTCTATGGTTTGAGGCAAATATCCACCAACGGTACTAAAAGAACTTGGAGGGATTGCTGCTGTAACCTTTTTTTTAGTTTTACATATAGCTCTGATTATTTCGATTTCTGCATCAACTTTATTATCATCTACACCGGACATTATAGTGGTATTGCCCGAGCTTAAAAATCCACCTGTGGATGAAAGTTTTGTACAAGAAAACCCGTTTTCCCTGAGTGCTGATATCAATTTATTAGCGTCATCATTTTGTACTATGGCTGTAATTAATTTCATCAGTAATTCCTCCCTTAATTATATATAGTATATTTTTATTAATTTATTGAATTAATTATGTTTTTAATTTCTTCAAATAATTCTTCTATACTTCTTTCAGCATTAATAGTTTTTATTTCAGGATAATAAGATGCTATTTTCTTATATCCATCATAAACTCGGCGGTGGAAAGAAATGTTTTCATTTTCTAATCTGTCACCATTATTAAATCTAAGCTTTCTATTTAAAGCTTTTTCTGGATCTATGTCAAATAATAAAACTAAATTAGGTACAATATTACATGTTGCAAAGTCATTTATTTTTTTTATATCTTCAAGGTTTAAGCCTCTACCTAAACCTTGATATACTAAACTTGAATAAACAAATCTCTCACTAATAACAACTTTACCTTTTTCAAGCCATGGAATTATTTTTTGGGATACAAGCTGTGCTCTTGCAGCAGCATAAAGCAAAGCTTCCGTCCGATAATCCATTTCAACATTATTATTGTCTAAAATTAGTTCTCTTATTTTTTCACTAATATTAGTTCCACCAGGCTCACGAGTAAATTCAATTTCTTTACCTTTTAATTTGTAATACTCGCCAATTTTATTGGCCATAGTACTTTTGCCAGAGCCATCAGGTCCTTCCAAAACTATAAACAAACCTTTTGTTCCAATCATCATTTTACAACTCTCACTTGAATATTTTCATCAACACCATTTACATTGATTCTATTTTCAAGCATGGTTTTTACATAATCAATAGTATCTTGAACAATTATTTCTCCTGGGCATACTAAAGGAATTCCTGGTGGATATGGAATTATAAATTCAGCAGCTGTTTTACCTATTGATTCATCTAAATTAACTAACACATTTTCTGCATAAAATGCTTTTCTCATTTTCATTGCATGGTTAAGTTGTGGAAATGCTTCTATTTGTATAAGTTCTTTTTTATTTGTTTTTTTGATTTCTTCAAAATAAATTTCTTTTACTGCATCAAATAATCTTTCTATATCTTCAACTTCATCTGTTGCAGTAATGTATCCAACAGTATACATTAAATCTGCAAATTCCATTTGAATTTTATATTTATATCTTAATATTTCTTGTAATTTCGTTCCTGTTATACCAAGTTCAGACATACTTATAACAGCTCTTGTGGCATCAAAATCATAGCAACCTTCACTTATTAAAAAGTCATCTTCTAATACGTTAATTCCTAAATCTCTTAATTCTTTTGTTTTTCTTTTAAATACTTCTATATTTCTTCTTAATCTTTCTTCACCATGTTCATTCATCCAGTGTACTGCATTTTCTATTGACGTCATTAAAACATATGATGGAGATGTAGTTTGAAGCATTCTAAGCATTGTTTCTATATTATTAACATTAACTCTGTCCGAGCATAAATGTAATACTGAGCCCTGTGTTAAACAAGGCAATGTTTTATGAGTGCTTTGCGCAACAATGTCAGCACCTGACAATTCAGCTGCTGGGGGCAATATATCTTTACAAAAATATAAATGTGATCCATGAGCTTCATCTATCATTAGTATTTTACCATACTTGTGCACAATTTCAGCAGCTTTTTGAACATCAAAACAAATACCGTAAAAAGTTGGATATGTTAAGACTACCATTTTTATTTCAGGCGCATCAATTAATTTTTGTTCTAATTTTTCTAAACTGATACTAAAATTCAATCCATGTTTTTTATTAAATTCCGGATATAAATAATCTAATTTCAAATCTCCTAAAATACATGCATTGTAAACAGATTTATGGCAATCCCTTTGAACTAATATTTTATCACCCGGATTTGTACATCCAGTAATAGCTGATATAATTCCGCAAGACGTCCCATTAACAACCATATATGACTTTTTAGCACCATAAGATTTTGCAATATATTCCATTGCATCTTTTAAAAAACCAGTAGGATAATGTAAGTTGTCAGTTCCTAAAGTTTCTGTTATATCAAAAAAACTTAAGTTGTTGCCTAATTCATTTAAAATACCATCTTTGCCTTTATGCCCAGGCATATGAAAATTTGTATCTACTTCACTGCGGTATTGTTTAATTCCTGAAATAATATTCAATTTATCCATTGTTCACTCCCATAAAATACATTTTTCTTTGTAAAATAGTTTATTGTTATAATAAAACTATTTAGTATAAGGGATAATTTTCAGCTCCTTTTTTTATAATTTAGTAATCATTAATTTTTTTATTTTGATATTTCCGTTTTCTCTTTTTTGTTATTCCTTTTGTAGTATGCACTGTTTCAACCATTAAAACAATCATTATAGAAATAACTAATAAAACAATTGAAAAAAGCACAATAGTTTCTATCCACAAATTTATCACCTTCATCAAGTTTTGTAAATATATTATATATCAGTGTTTTAACAATGTCCATTAAAAATTAATTAATTACACTACAATAATAATATTTTTACAGCTAATAAAGCTACAAAACCAGGTACTCCTAATAGACCAACTGTTAAAGATGTTGTTTCGTTTACTCCAATATGAACCCCAGTGAAATCGTAGAAAAAATTAAAAGCCATGAGTAAGAAAACACCCAAGATTGAATTTAATAAAACTCTTCCCACTACTTTCATAGGTCTTACTAATAACCAAGTCAGCATAAAAATGATCATAATAGCTGCTGAGTAAGCTAAAACAATACCTATATCTGCTATTGACATAAGACAACCTCCCAAAATATATATTTATTAATTTTATGAAGTTGTCCATACTTTTATGCAGTTATTTGTTGTTTATATTTTTCTAAAGCTCTAACAAGTTGGTCAGGGCAAGATGTATCTTTAAATCCACATTTTATATTTTTTAATCTTAATATAACATCATTTATATTCATACCTTCGACTAAAGCACTCATGCCACTTAAATTTCCGTCACAGCCACCTACAAATGATACATCACATACTATATCATCATTTACATTAAATAATATTTCTTTTGAACAAGTTCCAAATGTCTTAAATTTATACATGTAATATCCTTTCATATTATTTTTAAAAACATATTAAATTATAATACACATGGGAATTATGTCAATAATTATTTTTCAATACGAATATCGATATTTTCTTCATTATTCATTTTTCCTTGATTATTATCATTTAATTCATTTAAAATTACTTTTTCTGAATTATTATCATTAAAATCATTTCTATAATTAGAATTTTCTTTTTTCTTATTTATAAAATCAGATATTATTTTTGGTATTATTAAATATCTATTAACTAAAAGAGCCACAATTATACCAAATGATGTATCCACAACTCTGTCATATGTATATAGAATATAATTTCCTTCATACCTTTGTGTCAACATTATGCTTAAATAAACAACACAGCCTATTACTACAGAATCTTTTTTTTCTATAAATACACATATTTCTATTAATATAATTATTCCCAAAGAAATTAAAAAAATATAAAATTGCTCAGTTAGTTTTGCATCTATAACAATTAGAAAAACACTTAATAAACCTCCAATAATTGTACCAATAATTCTTGATAAACCTTTATCCCATGAATTATCTATTGTAGGCTGCATGCAAATAATAGCTGCAACACAAGCAAATATAGGGTTTTCTCTGTTTACGGATTCAAAAAATAAAAGACATATAAAAACGGATATAGCTGTTTTTACATTTCTCATTCCTATTTTTGGCTTAGTCATTGGAAACCTCTATTATAATTATTTTTATTATTTAATATTCAAATATTCATTTTAAAGTAAACAAAAGGAAGGATTTCTCCTTCCACATATTTTATTTGTAGCTATGTTCTTCTATCATCGCTTGTTTTAATGACCAAAGGTCTTTTGATAAATCAACATAATAAGTATGAGGGTTTGTAAATCTCTTTACTTCACTCCATAAGTTTTTCACTTCATTACTACAGTAATTTCTAATTTCAATTAATGTTGGGCTATCATAAACTAATTCACCATTTAAAAATACAGGAACCTGTAAATTTTTAGCATAGAAATTAGTAAGTTTTTTTACTTTCCATGTTTGTATTTCATCAAAAATAATATATGGTTTAGTATTGTCTATAACTTCATGAGCTAATGTAATTACATCTGCGATAGCATTATTAGTACTTTGATCATATAATCTCCATACTTTTTTATAACCTGGATTAGTAACCTTTTCAGTATTTTCTGAAATTTTAATTTTAGGGATTATTTCTCCCCTATCTTCAACTGCAGCTAATTTATAAACACATCCAAAAACGGGTTCAGATTTTGCAGTTATTAATCTTTCTCCAACACCAAAAGAATTTAACTTTGCATCTTGATCTATTAAATCAGTAATTATATATTCATCTAAACTGTTCGATGCAACTATGCCGCAGTCAATAAGTCCTGCATCATCAAGCATCTCTCTGCATTTTTTACTTAAATATGCTATATCTCCAGAGTCAATTCTAACGCCTTTAAGTCTTTTTCCTAATGGATTAAGTACTTCTTTAGCAGTTTTAATTGCATTTGGTATTCCGCTTTTTAAAACGTTATATGTATCTATTAAAAGAGTACAATCATCTGGATAATTTTCTGCGTAAGTTTTAAAAGATTCAAATTCATTTTCAAACATTTGAACCCATGAGTGCGCCATGGTTCCAAGAGCAGGAACTCCAAACACTTCATCTGATAATGTTGTAGCAGTACCAATTACACCACCAATATAAGCAGCTCTTGCTCCGTATATGGCACCATCATAGCCTTGGCTTCTTCTTGCCCCAAATTCCATTACAGGTCTTCCCTTTGCAGCTCTAACAATACGGTTTGTTTTAGTTGCAATTAAACTTTGATGGTTAATAGTAACAAGCAACATTGTTTCAATAATTTGAGCTTCAATTGCTTTTGCTTTTACTGTAATTAATGGTTCATATGGAAAAACAGGTGTTCCTTCAGGTATAGCATATATATCTCCTGAAAATTTAAAATGTTTTAAATAATTTAAAAATTCTTCTTTGAAAATTTTCTTATCTTTTAAATATTCAATATCTTCATCAGTAAAACTTAAATTTTTAATATATTCAATAACTTGTTGTAAACCTGCTACAATTGAAAATCCAGCGCCATCTGGATTTTTTCTATAGAATACATCAAAATAAACTATTTTTTCACCCAAGCCTTTTGAGAAATATCCATTAGACATAGTAAGTTCGTAAAAATCCATAAGCATGGTTAAATTTCTTTTATCAAAATGTTTTTTATAACACATAAATATCTCCTATGTTAATTAATTTTTTCCACTACTTCTATACCACTAGTTTGCATATTATATAAAGCAAATAAATTCATTAAATAAGCATTATGGGAACCACCATCATATGTATCCACAGTATTTATTGGTATAATTAATCTTTTATTTTTATTATGCTCATTAAAATACGCTTTTAAAGACAAAGCAAATTGCAATACACAAATATCAGTCACACATCCAGTAATTATGTAATTATCTATATTTTCAATATTATTTTCTAACCAATTTTGAAATCCTTTAGCAAAAAAACCATTAGTACTATTTTTTTCTATACATATCGAATTATATTCTTTAGTAAATTTTATTAATTCTGGTATTAAAAGGGCTTCATCAGTATCCTTAATACAATGTTTTGGAAAGCTTACAAATTCTTGTGAATTTTCTACATGAGAATCTAAGAAAAAAATTTTTTTATAACCTTCTGTTTTTTCATTTAACTGAACTATATTTTCTGCCATTTTAGCAACTCTTGTAGATGATAAAGCTCCATTATATGTAAAACCGTTTACCATATCTATAACTACTAATACAGTTTTATCTTTTTTCAAAGAATTAAGTTCAATTGAATTGCCTTTAATTTCAGATTCTATATTTTTAATTTCATCCATATAATAAATCCTCCAAAAACATATATTTCTAATATAATTATTATATTTATAATTTCCGCATATTCAAATTCTATGTCATTATATTATTTATTTTTGAATTTGTCAAAAAAAAGCTATTGAAACATAGGATTCCAATAGCTTTTTTATTACATTTCTATTGCTTTTTTAGGACATTTAGATGCACAAACACCGCAACCTATACATTTTGTTGCATCTACTTTATGCGTTTTTTTAAGTTCACCTTCAATAGCATTTGTTGGACACTTTTTAGCACAAATAGTACATCCAATACATTTATCTTCTATAATAACTGCTTTTTTTCTATTTTTTAAATCTCCTGATATTGCCCTAGTTGGACATTTTTCTGTACAAACCATACATTGTGTACATTTATCATAATCTATTTTAGCTATATTGTTTTCTACGTGAATTGCATCAAATGCACAATTTTTCTCACATATTTTACAAGCTATGCATCCTACTTTACAAATTTCTTTAACAGCTTTACCAAAATCTTTATTGTGGCATTCAACTATAACATCTTGAGAATAAGGAACAAATTCTATTACTGCTTTAGGACAAACTTCAATACATTTACCACAT
This sequence comes from Firmicutes bacterium UBA6132, assembly GCA_002435835.1. Next base: position 40,785 of record DIVM01000285.1, on the reverse strand, counting down.
GAAGTACATTTATCTCTGTCAATTTTTGCTATACCATCTTCAATAATTATAGCATCAAAAGCACATGCGTTAACACAAGTTCCAAAACCTAAACAACCTTTATCACAAGATTTATCGCCACCTGCTACAGCTGCTGCAGCTTTACAATCTGTAAAACCTGCATAATCATATTTTTTTGTAGCTAAACTGTCACAGCCTTTACACATAACTTTAGCAACATTCTTTTCGCCAATTGTAGCTGTAACTCCCATTATAGCACCAATTTTTTCATATCCTTCTTGATTGCTTACAGGACATGCATTAACAGGTGCTCTTCCTTCAGCAATAGCTGTAGCTAATCCGTCGCAACCAGGGAAACCACAGCCCCCACAGTTTGCACCAGGTAAAGCATTTTTTATATCAATGATTTTTTGATCAACTTCAACATGAAAAACTTTTGAAGCAATCGCCAAAATGACACCTAATATTATACCAATACCACCTAATAATCCTATTGCACTTAAAATAACCATATCTTATACCTCCTTATATTGACAATCCTGAAAATCCAAGGAATGCAATAGACATTAAACCAGCAGCCACTAAAGCAATAGGCGAACCTTTTAATGATTCTGGAACATCCGCTGAATCAACTTTTTCTCTAACACCTGCAAACAATACTATTGCAAGTAAAAATCCTGCAGATGTTGCAAAAGAATTAACTATTGATTCAATAAATGTAAATTCTTTTTGTATATTGAGTATAGCAACGCCAAGAACTGCACAGTTTGTTGTAATTAATGGTAAAAATACGCCAAGTGCCTTATATAATCCTGGGCTTGACTTTTTCAAAAACATTTCAACAAACTGAACTAATGCTGCAATTATTAATATAAATGCTATTGTTTGCAGATATCCCAATCCTAATGGAATCAAAACTGCAACTTGAACAATATAAGTTATAATTGATGATAAAACTATAACAAATATAACAGCTAATCCCATACCTGTAGCAGTTTCAATTTTCTTTGAAACCCCTAAAAACGGACATATTCCTAAAAACTGTGAAAATATAATATTATTAACTAATAACGCTGTAATAAATATACTAAATAAATTCATATATCTTACCCCCTAAGCTTTCTTTTTTCTTGTAAGATAATTTACAAGACCTATCAGCAGTCCAAGGGCAATAAATGCACCAGGTGGCTGTATCATAATCATCATAGGTTCATATGTTGTCGGTAATAATTGAAAGCCAAAGATAGTTCCATTACCAATGATTTCTCTTATTGAGCTCAATAAAACCAATGCAAATGTAAAACCTACACCCATTCCTAAACCATCAACGATAGAATTTACTACTCCATTTTTTGAAGCAAATGCTTCTGCTCTTCCGAGTATAAGACAGTTTACAACAATTAATGGTATGAATACACCAAGTGCTTGATATAATTCAAAAGTAAAGGCATGCATAAACATGTCAATCATAGTAACAAATGTCGCAATGATTATAACAAATATAGGAATACGAACCTCATCAGGTATTACCTTTCGCAAAAGCGATATTACTATATTAGAACCTGCTAATACAACTGTAACTGCAAGTCCCATACCTATTCCGTTAAAAGCTGATGTTGTAATTGCAAGTGTTGCACACATACCAAGCAATTGAACAAAAATAGGATTTTCTTTTAAAAGTCCATTTTTAAATACTTTTAATTTATCCATTTCTTCCTCCTATTTCTTCAAATATTGATTGTATATATCCATAGCGTTATTAACAGCACTTGTAAAAGATTTAGTTGATCTTGTAGCTCCTGTTAGAGCTAATATTTCATCTGCTTTTGGACTACTTTTAGATATCTTAATCTCATTACTTGTATCTCTGTCAATAAATTGACTTTGGAATTTTGGCTCAGCTATTTTAGTACCAAGACCTGCAGTTTCTTTCATGCTTACAACTTTCATACCCAGTATTTTACCTTCTAAAGATACTCCTAAGAAAATTTCAACTTTGCCAGCATATCCAGGTGTAGGACTAAATGTTCTAATACCATAACCTAATTGATTGCCATTTGAATCTTTATTTATTCTTATTTCAACGAAATCTGGGTTTTCAGATTTAATTTTATCTATTAAAGCTGTGTCTTCAAATAATTCAAATGTAGCAGAATTAGGAATTACGGCTTGAGCTACCTCAGGGCCTGAACTTGCTAATTCTTCAGCTAAAGCGATTTTTTCTTTTGTAAAATCATTAGTAAAAGCTAATATTCCACCAGCAATAGCAGAAACTAAACACAATGTTGCTCCAAGCTTAATCATTATATTGTTTTTCATTTTTTAGCACCTCCAAATAACTTAGGGCTCACATATTTATCAATTAATGGAGTTAGAATATTTACAAGAAGTATAGAATAAGACACACCTTCAGGATAACCACCTATGCTTCTAATTAACATTGTCAAAACTCCAGCACCAACAGCATATATTATTTTACCTTTATCAGTAATTGGACATGTTACATAATCTGTTGCCATGAAAAATGCACCAAGTATTAATCCACCACCAAATAAATGATATAAAACCATGCTTGGACCATCAATAAATAAAGCTAAAACTGCGACTGTACCAATATAAACTACAGGAATAATCCATTTAATTACTCCTCTGTATATTAAATAAATACCACCTATTATTAATAATATTGCTGATGTTTCACCTAATGACCCAGGAATTCTTCCAAGTAACATATCTATTACAGATGGAAGAGGCAATACTTCGCCTTCTACACCTTTTAATATTGTTAAAGGTGTTGCTGCTGTAACAGCATCAGTAATAGGGTCAATAAATCCTGTAGTCATATGAACAGGCCATGAAGACATTAAAAATGCTCTACCAGCTAATGCAGGATTTATGAAGTTAAATCCAATTCCACCAAAAATTTGTTTTGCAATTGCAACTGCAAATACAGAACCTAAAACTGGTATCCACCAAGGTGCAGTTGAAGGTATGTTAAATGCTACTAATATTCCTGTTACAACAGCACTTAAGTCTGATATAGCAACAGGGACTTTCATAATTCTTTGAACAATATATTCTGTCACAACAGCTGAAGCAACAGATAACACCACCAATACTAATGAACTAAATCCAAAATAAAACACAGATGCTACTAATGCAGGCAATAATGCAATTATTACATCAAGCATTACTTTCTGAGTAGTTTGTTCGGATCTAATATGAGGTGATGATGAACCTATCAATTTAATTTCCATCTTTATCCTCCTAAGCCTTTTTACGTTTTGATATTACTTCTTTTTTTGCAAGACGTATAGTTTCAACTAATGGTCTTTTTGCAGGACATACGAAAGAACATGATCCGCATTCAATACAGTCAGCAGCATAATATTTTTCAGCTTCTTCAAAATTATTTAAAATAGCTTGTCTGCTTATCATAAAAGGCTGTAAATGAACAGGGCATGCATCAACACATTTCCCACATCTAATACAATTAGAGGCTTCAGGAACTTTTGCATCTTTTTTATTTAAAACAAGTATTCCAGATGTTCCTTTTATTGCTGGTACTTCAGTAGTATACTGAACAATACCCATCATAGGTCCGCCGTTAATAATTTTTCCAGGTTCTTCAGAAAAACCGCCACATTGTTCTATAATATCTTTAAACAATGTACCTATTCTTATATTTAAGTTTTTAGGATTTTTTATAGCGCTTCCTGTTATTGTAGTAACTCTTTGAACTAAAGGCATACCTGTTAAAAACACATTACCGATAGTAGCAATTGTTCCAACATTATCTACTATACACCCTACATCCATTGGTAGTCCACCTGAAGGAACTTCTCTTCCTGTAACTGCATTTATCATTCTTTTTTCATCCCCTTGAGGATATTTTGCTTCAAGAGGAACTACTTCTAATCCATTAATACCTGATATAGCTTTTCTCATAGTTTCAATTGCATCAGGTTTATTTTTTTCAATTGCTATATAACATTTTTCAACACCAACTGCTTTCATTATAGCTTTAGCACCCACTACAACTTGTTCAGGTTTTTCAAGCATTATTCTATGGTCAGCTGTTAAAAATGGCTCACACTCTGCTCCATTTAATATTATAGTGTCAATAGTTTTGTCCTTTGGAGGACTTAATTTTACATGAGTAGGAAATCCTGCTCCACCCATTCCAGTCATACCAGCCTCTTTAATTATAGCTAATATTTCATCTTTTGATAAATCTTCAATTTTTCCCTTTGGTTTAACAGATTCATGAACTTCAAATAAACCATCGGATTCTATAGTAATACAATTTACTTTAGATCCACCTGTTGTAATATGAAGACCAATGCTTTTTACTGTCCCTGATATACTTGCATGAACAGGAGCAGAAACAAATGCTTTAGATTCTCCAATTTTTTGTCCAACTTTTACCTTGTCACCAACTTGAACTAATGGATCACAAGGTGCACCAATGTGCTGTGATAAAGGTATCACTACAAACTTAGGTTCAACAGCATTTTCTATTGATAATTTTTCTGTTTGTTTTTTATGGTGAGGGGGATGGATACCACCTTTAAAAGTAAACACTTTTGTGCTCATAAAATCACCTCTTGTTTTAGATTATTAATAATTATTAAAATATATTAAGACGAAACATTAAAATTATATCAGATTTTGTAGAACTTTTAAATACATTTTTAAATTTTTTTTAATTAGATTAAATTTTATCAAAGTACAATTATACAATATTAATCTATTTTTGTTAATATTTATATTAGTATATTTTTTTTAGTATTGATATAATTCCTTGATATTCTCGTTAATATATTCCTTGATCCATAATAAAATTGAATTTTCATTAATATCAGTTTCTTGAAGTATTTCTTTAATTTGGATAGTATTAAAGTTAAAAATGTTCTTATTTACTACATGATTGTAAATTAATTCACAATCATTCAAACTATTAACAATTGTCATAATAGTGTCCCCCATATTTCCAAGTGGAGATCTGTCAATATTATTTCTTTCGAAATAGCATTCAACCACAGTACCAACTCCAATATCAGAATTAATTTTTAAATATCCGTTACATCTTTCACAAGCTTCTTTAAGCAAAGAAAGCCCTAAACCAACGCTCCTGGTTGTACGGGTTGTGTAAAATGGGTCAGTAACTTTTTCTAATGTTTCTTTACTCATTCCACATCCATCATCTTTAATTATTATTTTTATAAAATTATTCTCTACATTTTCATCTATAATAATTTCTATTAATTTCGCTTTTGCTTTTACAGAATTCATTACAATGTCTAATATATGCATTGATAATTCTTTCATTGTTCCTCCAAATTTTTAAAAATTTAATTCTTACCCTTCACCACTTATTTTTTTATATTATAGGAAAGAAATGCTTTCCTATAATATAAAAAAAGTTGTAATAAACAACTTTTTTATAAACTTAAATAATTATAAATTTCATTTATTGAATTAAGTTCAAAATAGTTAATTGCTTCTTGAATATCTATTAGCTGATGTGCATCTGAATTTTTTAGAATTTTATAATTTTTAATAATTCTTTCATCCACTTTTTCTTTCGAAAAAACTTCAATGAATTGTAGGTTTAAATTAAAAGGGATAAAACCCAACACAGCTAATATACCATTAGATTTTTTATTTACATGAGCTAAAATCATTATACCATTATATTGTTTTGTTAAATTATATAAATCATCCACACTAAAAGAACTTGCATTTAATAAAAGTTTATCTAATTGTCCAATTTTTTCATCATCTGCATTATATATATTCTGTTCACCAAAAATATTTATATTATTTTTTATATTGGGAAGGGATTCATAAATCAAATCCCCAAATTTTTCTGCATCTTCACAGCTTTTAAAATAACATAAAGCATGTACTTCTTCTTTTGTTGTGACTTCAATTCCAAAAATAACTTTAATATTTAATTTATTTGCTACTTCATTAATTGCAGGCAAATTTTTAGTGGTATTATGATCAGTTACAGAAATTATGTTAAGACCTTTAATATAAGCCATGTTTACTATATTGTTGGGCGTCATTTCATTATTTGCGCATGGAGATAAATCTGAATGAATGTGCAAATCATAATAAAATTTCATATATTATTTTATTCCTAATTTGCAAAGTTTGCTTGCAACTTCATATGCGCTTTCTTTAGTTTTATAAACTGTAATATTTAGTTCTTCTGCTTTTATTAATGTATCTTCCTCCACTTCCATATCTTCAACAACTATTATGCAACTTAAATCTAATAATTCAGCAACAGCCATTATATTCATATGTGTTTGGATTGTAATCCAAGCGTAATTTTTTTTAGCTTTTGACATAACTATACTCAATAAGTCTCCAATATAAACCCCTTCTATATTTAACTCATTTTCATTTTTAACTAAAAGATCTAAATTTAATTTTTCTGCAAAATATTTAGCGTTCATTTCTACTCCTTTTTATTTTCATTTAATTTTGCTCTTAAAACTACACAATCAATTAACTTTGATTTATTATCATAAATATCTTCAGCTTGTGCATAACATGTTGGAGCTCCACATGAACCACAATCAAGACCTGGAAGTAAAGCTAATATTTCCTTAATATTGTCTATCCGTTCAACAGCTTGTTTTATATTTATTTTATGTTTTTTATAATCACTTTCATCTTCGTAATCTATTATAAGATTAAAAACCCCTTTGTTTTTAAATTCTTCATATTTATCTAAATCATCATTTTGTAATGAATTTTCATCAGTATGATCGATAATATAATTAATATTATTTCTTGCAATGTACGGATTTTCAACATTAAATGTACCACCTACACATCCATCAGTACATGATAATGCTTCAATAAAATCTATATGAAAAAGTCTACCATTTTCTACTTCATCAAATACATCTATTATATTTTCCATGCCATATACCGAAACATAATTATTTAATTCTGCAGATTTTGATTGTCCCCCTGAAACTGCCCACATAATACCTTTTAAAGAAGGATTTGAAAAACATAGATTCTCTTGTTTTTTCACTTCTTTATATAACTGTCCATAAATTGTATTTAAAGGCACAACTCTATCTATGGATGATTTATTTGGCCCAATAGGATCAGTAACTGCTAATAGTTTCGCTGGACAAGGTGAAATATAAAAAACACCTATTTGCTTATCATCACATTTAAAAATTTCTTTAGCTCTTTTTCTTGCAAGCTTTGCAGCAATTTCCATTGGATCTTCTAAAGATATTAAATTTCCCAACAAAGACGGATATCTAAATTTTATTAATCTAACCACTGAAGGGCAATTTGTAGATATTAAAGGTCTTATTTCTTTATTTTCATCAATTTTATCTTTTATAGCTTTAGAAATTAGTTCAGATGCCCATGATTCATCATATACATAATCAAAACCAAGTTTCAAAAAAGCATTTTGAACATTGCATATTTCTGTTCCCTTAGGAAATTGACCATAAATTGTAGTAGATGGAATTGCAATTTTATATTTAATATTTTGTTGCATTTGACTATCAACTGATTCAGTTGAATATGCTTCATAAGGACAAATTTTAATGCATTCAGCGCAATGTATACACTTAACATTATCAATAACAGCTTTTCCATTAAATATACGTATTGCTTGAGTTGGACATCTTCTCATGCAATTAGTACATCCCTTACATTTTTCTTCGTCAAACATTACAGTAAAATTCATACATACGTCACCCCTTATAATAAAATAGTCATCTTTATAGTAGTGCCTTTTATGCTTGAGTTTATTTCAAAAATATCAGAATACCTTTTCATGTTAGGAAGTCCCATGCCTGCTCCAAAACCAAGTTCTCTAACTGAATCAGGGGCAGTGGAAAATCCTTCTGTCATAGCTAATTCTATATTAGGTATACCAGGTCCTATATCTTCTGTTGATATCACTATTTTTTCCTCATAAATATCACAATGAAGATTACCGCCTAATGAATGTATAACTATATTCATTTCTGCTTCATAACATACTATAGCAATTTTCCTTAATGCTTTTGCATCGATACCATATGATTTTAAATTTGTTTTTATATCACTTGAACCTTTACCAGCTTTAGTGAAGTCATTTGATATAACATGGTAGCTGAGTCTTTTTAATAAATCCATATTATATTGATCCCTTCATACCATTATTAAATAACAAACCGCATGCCTCAAACATTATATGTTCTGTAACAAGAAGCGTAACAAATTTTTCTTTTGCTAATTCAATTGTTTCTTCTTTTGGCTGTTTACCCCTTACAAAAAGTACTGCATGCATATCCATCATTTCAGCAGTTCTTATTACTTGAGGATTGTTTAAGCCAGTTATAAGAAGTGCTTCATTATTAGCATAAGCCAACACATCACTCATTAAATCACTTGCAAAAACATGGTCAAATTCTGCTTCCTCATCACAACCATATGCTAAAATTTCAGCATTTAATATATCCATTATTTGTTTAAGCTTCATTTCTTATTCCTCGCTATTATTGAATTTTTTTTATTTCAAATTATTAATGGTATAAGAAAACGATTTACATTATTTGATTATTATTTCTCGTTTTTATCTTTCTTATAATTATAATATAAAATATCATAATATTCAAGTACAATGCTTTTTAAAAAATAATAAAAAAATACTTTACAAATTAAATATCATCAGCTATAATAATAAAGCACTTAACAATGCGGTTGTGGCGGAACGGCAGACGCACTAGCTTGAGGGGCTAGCGAATGTATATTCGTGGGGGTTCAAATCCCCCCGACCGCACCAAAACAAAATACCTACCAATTGAACCAATTGGTAGGTATTTTTTTATCTTTAACTGTTCACTGTTCATTTTTCATTGTTCCATGTTCATTGTTATTAAACTCTTACATAACGTGAATGCACATATCCTGTTGTTCCATTATATCTTATATTGTACCATTCACCATTTTTTCCTAAAATTGTAAGTTTAGCCCCGTTAGGAGCCATTCCTATAACAGGTGCTGTTAAAGATGGTCCGCTTCTTATATTCAAATATCCACTTTGAAGAGTAACTGTTCCTGTTTGGCCAGTTGTTGGTGTAGTTGGTGTAGTTGGTGTAGCCGGCATAGTTGGTGTAGTTGAATTTGAAAAATATTGTACAACGGACCTAGCTAATGTTTGACCAATTGTACTTATATTATTTTTAATCCAGTTTGCATCTTCTACGTTGTCGTGATATGCTACTTCAACTAATACTGAAGGAGCTCTTGTCCTTGATACTTCACCTAAACTTGTTGTTGACGTTGTTTTTACCAACGCAGGGTTAGGGTAAATAGTTTTAAAATCACTAACAATAATGTCTGCAAATCTTTTTCCATTTGTACTTGTTGGATAATAGAATGCAATTGTTCCTCTGTTTTGACCTTGTTGGCCTTCTCCAGAAGCATTTGAATGAACTGCTAAATGCAAATCGTAATTTCCAGCATTAGATTGCCTGATAGATGAACCAGCCGTCATATCAGGAGTATTTCTTACATATTGAATATTATTTGCTTGTAAAACAGGAATCATTGCATCTACGATTAAATTCATATATTGCTCTTCTGTTCCGCCATTGACAAATTCGTTAAATTGTTGTGTCGAGGGACTTAAATATATAGTAGGCATATTTACCTCCATTTCGAAATAGTTCAGAATCTCTGATTAATTTATTTTATGATAAATAGTTAATTCTGTTCTTAATTTTTAACTTATTATAAAACTATTATTTATATGTATTGTACCTAATTGTATTTTTCAAACATATAATAGTTATACAATTAAATATTTTATAAAGGAGGGCTTTTTTTGGTACATAAAATATATGATTTTTTAAAAAACAAATTATTTATAATCATATTCTTAAGTTGCATATGTATTGTATTTTTTTCATTTGCAATAATTTACAAAAGCCAAATAGTAATTTCTCCATTCCAATCCGATGATATATTTACAAAAACTTATATTACTACAAGCGAAAAATACGATATAGAAATTTATTACCCTTCAACAAAAATTAAAAATGCAAATGAAGAAATCATAGCTTTAATAAATCCATATATAGAAAAGGTAAAAGTAGATACTAAATATTTTATTCCTGCAAATGCAAATGATAAATTCAAACTAAAAATTAATTATGAAGTAGGAAGAGTAAATAAGAATATTGTATCATTAGTTTTAAAGTCTAATTATTCATATGAAAATTCTTTAAACTATATAGACATAACATCTGTTACTTATAATTTAAAAACTAAAAAGAAACTTTTATTAAATGATTTTTTTGATGAACGCTTCGCATATATTAAATTTTTATGTGATGAATCTAAAAGTGCTTTATTAAACAATAAAAACATAAGTGAAAAAACATTAAAATTTTTCTTAGATGATATATCTAATAGTTATCAAAACAGTTTTGACAGCTATGCATTTACTGATACTCATATATTAATTTATTACAATGCAAACAAACTATCTTCTAAATATAATGATATATATGAAGTTAAAATACCTTGGGAAAATGTAAAACATTTATTAAAAGAAAATATTATATTTAAATAAATTGAGGGAATTCGTTGCGGTTGACCTACCATCAACTTGTATTTCACTACCGCTTGTACAAATTGGGTTATGGCATACAAAAAGGGCAAGCCGTGAAATATTCACGGCTTAAGGCAAAAAATTTAAGAGGCATTTATAAATTCTTAATTTACAAATGTATTTATATTATACACTTATTTTCGAAATTTTCAATAGTTTTTTTAATATTTATATACATTTTTAAAAAATTAGTAAAACTTATTCTTTTTTTTTAGTTTAGAATAGCTATAATGTATGCTTTTTTCCATCATATATTCATTTTCTTTTATAATCCCATTAAAAGCCATTAAAATTAACAATAAAAACAAATAATTCTTTGATACATATATTATAACTACAAAACATATTACAAAAAAGCTGTTAGTCATAATCATATATCTACAGATAGAAATTTCACCCACTCTATTTTCCATCATTGCCTTGCAAATATTGCCTCCATCCAATGGCATAATAGGAAATAAATTTACTAATGATAAAAATAAATTCATTTGCGCAAATTCCATATACTTTGTACTTAAAAATATAAAATAACAAACTATATTAAAAAATGGACCGGCAATAAATAAAACAACTTTTCTTAGAGCTGTGACATTTCTAATATCTGCTTTTAAATTAAAACCAAATATTGTTATTTTTACTCTTTCATATTTAATTTTTAAAATTATTGCAGCTATAATATGGCCTATTTCATGTACGCATAAAGCAATAAATATTGCCAAAACAACTACTTAACCTAATCATTAATTTCAAATAATTTTGATGGATTTATGGATTCTCCATTTTCCCAGATTTCCAAATGAAGCAATTTTTCTTCAGCATTTAAAGATCCAATAATATCACCTTTAGAAATATTGTCCCCTTCTTTTACAAATGCTTCACTTATTTTACCATAAATTATTTGCTTACCTTCGTCTACTATTACTACATAATTATTGAGCTTATCATTGCTGCCTATGAAAGAAACTTTTCCATTCCCTATAGATTTAACTGACTGTGTATTTGATACTATATCTATACCATGATTATAATACGATGTTTCACCATTTTTAGATATACCGTATTTTTGAGATATTGTACCACTAACAGGCGATGCATAACCTACACTTTTACCTATAAAAGGTATATTGCTTTTTACTGATTGAGTTAAATCAAAAAAATTTTCTTTAATAGATGCAAAACTTAAATCATTTTCTATTTTTTCTTCTGTAACGCCAATTATTTGGCTTGATAATGAAGTATCAAATTCTTTTGCTACAATGACACAAGCTACTAATATGATACTGAAAGAAACTTGAAAAGCTAATTTTTTGTTGAAAAAGTCCTTTCTTTTAATATTAAAATTTCTTTTATTTAATTTATTCAATATACCACCTCCGCACTCTTTACTATAGTTTATTTAAGTGGCACAAGCTTTATTACTTTAACTTGAAAATTTTTAATTCATTCACATTCCTACTGCTAATTGTTATTTAGGATCGCAGTCTCATTCACCAATTTATTTGCTCCCTACGGTCGCACTAATGGGGTTAGGTCATAAAAAAAAAACAGCGGCTAAAAATTAGCCACTGTACTTAATTTATTTATTATATTTTTTAAAACATTATTAAAAGAATTATTTTGTTCTGATATTAAATAATCATAATTAAAATTTTCATAATCAGAATCTAATTCAATAACACCTTCTATATCACATTCAATTAATTTTTTTATGTCATTTTGAGCAATCATATTGCCCTTTTTAGCTTCTTTTTTATTATATTTGTTTAATACAACAAATTGATTTTCTATATTAAACTCTTTTGCTGTATTAATTAAATTATTAATATGATTTACTGAAGAAAAATCATTGTTGTATAAAATAACAGTAGAGTTTATTTCTTCTAAACAAGTAAAATAATTTTCAAAATCAATATCTATTATTATGATATCATATATATCTTTTGCTTGTTTTATTAGTTTATTTAAAGATCTTTTTTTTAAAACTCCTAATTTATCAGGAATTCTCGAAAAAGGAAGTAAACTTAATTTCTCATTAATGTTTAATAAACCCTGATTTAAGGAACATGTTTCATCCAATACATCTTTTACATCATAAATAATATCTTCATTAACATTCAGATATTCTGACATTTTCCTATTTCCAAAACTTAAATCAATTAATAAAACATTCATGTTTTTTTTAGAAAATTCAATTCCCACTTTTAAAGAAATTACTGTTTTACCTACATCACCTTTTTGAGAACAAACTAACATTATATGACTCATAATTTTTCCCCCAAAATTTTTTATATAAAAATTTTACTGTCCATTGTTATTTGTAGTATTGTTTGTAGTTGTATTGTTATTAGTAGTACTATTTGTTGTAGTACCTGATAAATTATTTAATTTTAAATATTCTCCTATTACTTCCCTTACAATAGGAGTAGGATATCTTCCTGAACCACCTTGAAATAATACACATGCAACTGCAATTTGAGGATCATCATACGGAGCAAAAGCAACATACCATGCAAAATCATCATATGGCTGTTTTGTTTCTGGATTAATACCCTCTTTCTGTGCTGTACCTGTTTTACTTCCAACCTTAACAGGGAAATTTTTATAAGGAAGCGCACTGTCATTTTCAGACACTAAAAGCATACCTTTTTTAACTTCTTCTAAATGGTTGTAGTCTTTAAGTTCAATTCTTTCTGAGTTTCTTAAAGGAAAATAATCTGTATTTTTACCGTCATATGTTTTTATACCTTTTACTACACTTACATTGTTTTTATAACCACCATTTGCAATTGTTGCAATATAATTAGCCATTTGTATTGTAGAATAAGAGTTTCCGCCTTGGCCTATACTCATGTTTAAACTATCCCCTGCATTCCATGCTGCTTGGTTTACATATGTGTATTTTATAATATCAACTAATGGAACTGAGCTTTCATTTGTTTTATCAGGGTTTAATTTTAAAGATTTTAAATTTTCATAAATTTCGCCCCTTGTAATAGGTGTTTCTCTATCAATCCAGCTCACTATTTCTTCAACAATTTCATTTTTCATACTTTCATCTATTTTATATCCATCTTGTAAGTATCTTTCTATATTTGATTCAAGAAATAATCTTAAATAAACTCTAATATTTAATTTTTTACTTTCAATGCTTGGAACTCCGCCTGAATATTCTTTAGGAATTCCAATTTCTATACCTGTATAATCATTTAAACCTAACTTTTTAGCCATATCTATTATTTCTTCAGGTTCTACTTTAACTGTATGTTGTTGATTTGTTGCAAGATTTTCACCTAAAACAGTTGTATAAAAATAAAAATTGCAAGAATTTTGTATTGCTTCATACATTGTTTGTGATCCATGTGCACCACCAAACATGTTGTAAATCCAACAGCTAAAATTACGATCTCCAACTTTTTCAGTACCAGCACAATAAACTGTTGTATTAGGATCAACACCTTTTTCTAATGCTGCTAATGCTGTTACCATCTTAAAGGTACTTCCTGGCTGAACTCCTGTTAACATTGCAATATTATAAAGGGGTCTTGGTGCTAATGGGTCTTTTGAATCATTCATTAAGCTGTTCCAATCCTCTGTAGAAATACCTGTTGAGAATAAGTTCAAGTCATAAGATGGAAAATTTGCTAATGCTAAAACTTCACCAGTTTTTATATCTATTGCAACTAACGCACCTGATTTAGCATTTTTATAAGTGTCTGCATATTTGAAATTACCCCATTCGCTTTCAAAAGTACCACCAACTTGAATTTGTTCAAGTCCTCTTTGTAAAGCTTCTTCAGCTGTTTTTTGTAATTTAGAATCAATGGTGAGATACAAATCATTTCCAGGTATGGGCGCCTCATTTGAAATTGATTGAATAGTTTTTCCTACATTGTTTACTTCAACAGTTTTCTTACCTTTTGTACCTCTTAAGTAAAATTCAAATCTTTCTTCCACTCCTGTTTTTCCTATAATATCATCAGGGCTATAGTTTTGTTCAACAACATATTCATTTATTTCATATTCTTGCGAAATTTTACCTAAATATCCTAGTATATGGGCTGCAGAATCAAAATTCGGATAATATCTAAGTGGTTCCATTTCCACATTTATTCCATTCATTTCATGTGATCTTTCAGAAATCATTGCAACAGTTTTCTCAGAGATGCCATAGCACACATCAATTGGATGGTATGAAAGATAACTTGTTTTGCTGTATCTTTCTTTTATAACAAGCATATTTCTTAAATCATAATCATCTATACTACTATCTATTTTTAATTCTTCTCTTATTTTTTGAAAAACTTCTTTAGCTTCATAATTTTCAACTTTATCATCTTTTTTTAAATTTAAATTTTTAATTATCCAGTTTCTTTTGTTTCTAATAGGAGTATACTCCCATTCAGAAATAGAAATACTCGGATTCTCATATTTTAAGAGTTCAAGCTGAGAATAATATTTAACTCCCTCATCCGTTATTACATTATATAAAATATCATAGTTTCTTACTGAAATTTCTTTTACAAAATCATATGCACTTGTATTAGATTCTAAATGCAGTTGATTTAAATATTTATTTTTAACTTCATCATTTGTATATTCAAAAGAACCAAATTCCCCATTTTCCTTAAATTCAATAGGTAAATCAGGAAACATTTCCTTTAATCTATCAACAAGTATTTTACCTGGAATAATTTTTTCAGTATTTGATTCATAAATAGTGTTTAATAAATTATCAACTGAATATTTCATAGTAAGAAATACAAAATCGTCTTTTGCATTTGTTGTTTCATTTATTTCTTCATATTTAACATTTAAATCATTTTTAATATTTTTATATTCATCGTCTTGAACAAACGAATAATCAACTAACTTCAAATTATTTAACAAATTTTTACTAGTCAAATAATTATAAGAAAAACGTCTTATTTTTGAATTAGAAAATAAATTATTTAAATATTTATTTTCTTTAGACATTAATTCTATTATAACTCCTTCAGCAGTTGAATTTTTATTAAGTTCATGAGCTTCAAGCCATTTTTTAATAGGATCAGTTTCTTCCTTTTTTTCTTCATCCACTTTATTTGCCACTGTAGAATCCGTTGTTTGATTTTTTATTTCATTTTCATTTACTTTTGAAGTTACTGTTTTAAAAACATATTGCCCGTTTACAAAATCAACTGGAATATCTTCTTTATCCTGTTTTATAGCTGTTAAAACTCTAAGTTTAGGATTAAAAGAATCTCCATAAACCTCTGTTTGAAAATTTAACCACCCATATAAATTGCTTTTCACTAATTCAATAACTTTTTCTTCAGCAGATTTATAAGAGCTACCTGTATCTGAGCTTGAATTTTTTGCAGTGTCAGTATTATCAGGTACTTTTATTTGAGTTTTTTCAACTTGTTCATTAATATACTCAAATGTATCTATTTCAATAGGAAATTCATCTATTGGTCGTTCACCATTTTCATCAAGAATTTTTGACAGCGTAAGAGCAACTTCATTAAAATCTTCTTTTTCAATTTGGTCAGTATACATTTGAACAGTAAAACTTGTCATATTATCAGCAAGCACTTCACCGTTTCTATCATATATTTTTCCTCTTGAAGCTTTTACAGGTATATCTTTTATTTTTTTTACATCCGCTGCTTCTCTATACTCCTGTCCATGAACAATAGTTAATACTGCCATTCTAAAACCTAAAACACATAAAAGCAATATAATTACTGTATAAACTATATTATATCTATTTTTAAAGAAATTTTTAAAACCCAATCTTCTACCTCATCCCAATGTATATTTTAAATTTATTTTATATTTAGTTTATTAAACAAATTTACTATAAACTTCATAATTAATATAGTAACCACCGTATTTAAAAGTATTTCTAATATATTTTTCATAAAAAATACTGATGCACTTTCTATATTATATTTTAGAAAAAATGATATTACATACAAGGAAAAATTCATTACAACAGTTGCTATAAAAACAACTGTGCAATACATTGAATAATTTTCTTTATTAATTTCCTCACTAAAATATCCTGCAAGGGCTCCTGTTATAAAATATATTAATGTATTTACTCCAAACACTTCATAAAACATTATATCATATAGGATACCTGTTAAAATTCCAAGTATTCCGCCTACGATGCCATTAGTCATAACAGAAAATATAACTACTAAAATCAAAGAAATATTCGGAATGACTCCGAATATATCTATAAATGAGTTTAAAGAAGTTTGCAATATAAAATTTATTAAAATAATAGCAGCCATTAACCAAATTTTTTTCATTTAACTACTATTCCTTTCGTAACACTTATTATCTATTTATTTTTAAAACAAAAATTTTATGAAGTTTTGTAAAATCTACAGCTGGATCTACAACAATTTTTTGAGTTGAAGCATCCGTTGTTTTAACAACTTCCTTTACTTTTCCAATATATAAATCAGGTAAATATATTTCACCTATACCGGATGTGACAATTGAATCATCTTGTTTTGATTCAGCTTTTGAATTAAAAAAGTATCCTGTTACAATTCCATCCATACTTCCTTGTAATATTCCACTTTCATCAGAATCAATATCTCTAAAGCTTAATTTACAGTTTTCATCAAGAATTGTTACAATATTAGCCCAATTTGAACCAGTTTCAGAAACAATACCTACTAATCCAGTTTGAACCATTCCATCAGCTGTTTCAACTGCCTGTATTACTATGTCATTTTCTTTAATTCCGTCCTGACTACCTTTATCAATAGTAAATCTGCTAAACCAATTAGATCCATCTAACGCAACAACTTGCCCTATAACATAATCATATTTTAAATTAGATTTCATTTTATATTCTAATTCAAGAGCTTCAGATTTACTGACTATATTTTCTAGTATCCTTACTTGTTCTTGTAATTCATAAACAGTATCCGTTAATAAAATATTTTCTTCCTTCATTTTAACAATATCTTGAACTGAATAAAAAGAACTTGTCAAAGTTTGTCCTATGTTAAAAGAGACCTTTTGGAAACCTGAAATAAGATTTCCAAAAAATCCGCTGTTTTTATTATCGACTTTGCCAACTGATGACAGTCCAATCAAAATTATTAAAATAAATATACAAAAGAAAAATAAAATTTTATTTAAATATTTTTTTATAAAATTCATTTTTACTCCATTTTAAAGACTTTCACAAATTTTGCCTGCACCAAGTGCAACACATTCTAAAGGATTTTCAGCTATTCGTACTTTTAATCCTGTTTCTTTTTCAATATATAAATCCAAACCTTTTAATAAAGCGCCACCACCTGTTAAATATATTCCATTAGTAAATAAATCTGCTGCAAGTTCTGGTGGAGTTTTTTCTAAAACTCTTTTAATAGCACTTACTATATTATTGATAGTTTCAATTATAGCTTCTCTTATTTCATCGCTTGTTATAGTCATACTTAAAGGTAATCCAGTAACTATATCTCTTCCTCTAATTTTCATTTCTTTAGAAGAATTTTTTTCATCTGAATTTCTGGTTGTAGTAGATACATTATCTTCCTTTTCAGATTTATCTGCTTTAATATTTTTATTTTTACTTTCTTTTTCTATTTCATTGTTATCTAAATTAACTTTATCATTTTCATTATTATCTTTTTTATCTGTATTTTTATAATTAGTGTAATAACCGTCACTAGCATTACCTAAAACTTTTTTAATGTTTTCAGCAGTAACTAATCCAATATCCATTTTATATTTTGTTTTAATGAATTCTTTAATGCTCGAATCCATATCATCACCTGCAACTCTTAATGATTCGCTTACTACAATACCGCCAAGTGATACTACAGCAATTTCAGTTGTTCCTCCACCAATATCTATAATTAAATTACCTATTGCTTGGTCTACAGGTAGTCCTGCACCTATTGCTGCTGCCATTGGTTCTTCAACAAGCTTAACTTTTCTTGCTCCAGCATCTATTGCAACTTCTTCAACTGCTCTTTTTTCAATTGATGTAACTCCTACAGGTACACAAATTACAACATTTGATTTTGTAAATCTCTTATTGTTTAAAGCTTGAGTAATAAAATATTTAATCATAGCACGTGTTATTTCAAAATCTGCTATAACACCATTTTGCAATGGTCTGATGGCGTTTATTGTGTTTGGAGTTCTGTCAAGCATTGCTTTAGCATCATTTCCAACTGCACAAACTTGATTTGAAACGACTTTTATTGCTACTACTGATGGTTCATTTACTATTATTCCTTTTCCATTTACATAAACTAATGTGTTTGATGTACCTAAATCTATTCCTATTTTCTGTGTGAAAAAATCAAAAAATCCCATTTTATATTCCTTTCAGTATCCTACTTTAATTATTTTATAATATTATTTGTAGTTTAATTTATATTAAACCTTCTTCTTTGAAGCTAAAAAAACTCCCATCACCAATAATTAAATGATCAATTACATTTATGCCTAATATTTTCCCACATTCTACTAATCTATTAGTAAGAATAATGTCTTCATGGCTTGGCTCTGATTCTCCGCTTGGATGATTATGTATTAAAATTATAGATGAAGAAGCATTTGATATAGCTTCTTTAAATACTTCCCGCGGATGAACAATGGAACTGTTTAAGCTCCCAACGGATATTTCAGCTACTTTAATAATATTATTTTTTGTATCAAGGAGTATTATTTTAAAATATTCCTTTTTATAATAACGCATTTCCTCCATCATAACAACTGCTGCATCATTAGGGGATGATATTTTTATTTTATCATTTTTAAATGCACTTATTCTTTTACTTAACTCAGCAACTGCTAAAAGCTGTGCTGCTTTAACTACACTTATTCCTTTATAATTTTGAATATATTTTTGAAGTGTACCTTCTGCAATATTCTTTAGTCCTTTTCCATCTTCATTTAAAATATTTTGAGCAAGTTTTATTGCATTTTCTTCTTTGTTTCCTGTCCTTATTATTATTGCTATTAATTCTGAGTTAGACAATGAATTTGCACCAAATTTAAATAATTTTTCCTGTGGTCTTTCATCCAAAGGTATTGATTTAATGGTATAATTATTATTGTCCATTTTTCCTCCCATATGCAATTTTTTATGTACTACAGTAAACCTTGTGAAAAATGTTTTTTAAGCAAAATATTTAGTTTGTTTAATGGTAAGCCTACTACATTGTTGTAACAGCCGTCAATTTTTTTTACTAAGAGTTCTCCATAACCCTGTATTCCATAACTTCCAGCTTTATCCTCGTATTCTTTAGTATTAAGGTAATTTCTAATATCATCATCTGTTAAATCATTAAATGTAACTAAAGTTTCCTCATAATCAACGATTTTAATATTGGACTGAATATCCCAAATACAAAGACCTGTAAAAACTTTATGAGTTTTACCTGATAAATGTTTTAAAGTATTAAAACCATCTTCATAGCTAACAGGTTTTCCCATTACATAATCGAGATAAACAATTGTATCTGCAGAAACGATAATTCCATCTTCATTTTGTTCTTTTAATATATCATATACTGCTGATGCTTTTTCAAAGGCAATTTTCATTGTTGTTGTTTGAGGTTCATCATCTTGATTTACTTTTTCTTCTATATCAGCTGATATAATTCTAATATTTTCTAAATAGATACTAAGCATCTCAATTCTTCTTGGAGATTTTGATGCTAAAATAATTTTTTTCATATATTTTTCCTTTAAATTTACAGCTTATTATAAGCTATTATTGCTATTATTATACCAATTATTCCTGCAACTGTTAAATTTGCTTGAAATCCAAAAGTTACGGACATTAAACTCAAATCCAATGTAGAAGGACCGAATCCAATTTTTTCTCCAGTACTAAGTATTGGCAAAACTCCTGAAAATGCATTGCCAAGGATTGTACCAATTATAGAACAAGTTAAAATAAGCAATATTAAATAAAAATTCCCCTTTTTCATTTAATTAATCCGACCTCCTTGTATTTACAAAATTCTTTTTCAAATTGTCGGTTACATAAATAGATGTATATCCTACAAAACATCCTGTAAAAATGCTTACTAAGGATAAAACAGGTAAATAATAATATATACCAAGTGTTTCAAACATAATTGCAGCAACTGTTACTTGGGACGCATTGTGAGCCATAGCTCCAAGCACACTTACACCAATTAAGCTTAACTTCTTAAAATATTTAATTCCAACGCTCATTACAACAGCACTAAAAATTCCGCTAACAATAGAATAAATAAAACTTATTGGATTTGTGGCAACCATCATGAGAAGAATGCATCTTAATATTACAACTGTTAATGTATCTTTAAAACCAAATAAAACTAAAACAGTCATTGTTACAATATTCGACAATCCAAGTTTTGCTCCAGGCGCTATATAAGGAAGTGGTATCATTCCTTCTATAATACTTAAAACCATTGCCCCTGCAGTTAATAGGGATAAAAATAAATATCTTTGTATTTTTGTCATGTTAATTCTCGCTTTTTATGTATTTACTGAGCGTAAAAATCAATATCATCATTATCATCACTGTTGTTTGCTTTAATTTTAATTATCATTTTATTAGGAAGGCATACTACAACTTGACCTGTAGAACTTATTTCCCCTTGGTGCTTACAATTTAAATCTGGACAATTTGCATCTTCAACCCAAATTTCATTATTTTTAATTTTAATAAAATTGTAGCCCTTACCGTCTTTTGTTTTTACTTCAAATTCATTTTCGTAACCTGTTTTTAATTTATATTCCCCAATTAATTCATCTTCAGAATAAATTTGAGCAATACTTTCTTTAGGTTTTGTTAAATTTTGTTTAAAATAATATAGTAAAAAACAATTTACGATTACAATAAAGGCAATTAAAGCTATATCATATTTATTTATTTTTTTTCTCATCATGCACCTTGTCTTTTTATGATTTAATTATTCTAACATCTATTTATATATTTTTCAAGTTTGTATTAAATATTTTTCAAATTAATACACATACATTAAAACATAGAAACCTAAATTTTTTATTAATTATAGGGTAAAATAAAATATAATATGTACATATAATAAAATCTAAGTTAAAATGAGATAAATTTATAATTAAGAGGTGTTGCGTTGAAAGTATATGAACTTAAAAAAGAAAATTTAGTTGAATGTAGTTTTAAAGATTTCATTCATAGTACTGATAAACAATTTTGGCTCATAATAAATACTGATGAACTTGAAGAAAATATAGATTATTTTAATTTTAGTTATCAAACCGTATATGACTGTGTGAGAAATGATGATGATACACCAAAACTTGATGCTTATGATAATTACAGTTTTGGCATAATAAATATTATAGAAATAAAAAATTTTTTCAAAAGCTATGAATTAGATTTTTATTTAACAAAGAACTCTCTTATTTTCGTAAGCAAATATGATTTAGAAATAATAGATAATATACTTTTAGCAGTATCAGAAAAAGGAACATTAAATATAAGTTTAGATAAAATTTTATATCTTTTATTTGATAAAATGACTATAAAAGATTATGACCTCTTATCAAACCTTGAAAATGAAATTTTTGAAGTTGAAGAGGACGTTATAGAAGGTAAAACAAAAGATTATATTACAGATATTGTTTCTCTGAAAAAAAAGATTCTTTTCTTAAAAAAACAATATGAGCCACTTTTAGATGTAATAGAAGATTTATATGAAAACGAAAATGAAATGTTAAATCAAAATTCAATTGCTTATTTTAAAATAATATTTAATAGAATTGAGCGTTTAAACAATAAAGTGAAAAATTTAAGCGATTATACAACACAGGTACGAGAATCTTACCAAGCACAAATAGAAATAAACACTAATAATACAATGAAAATTTTTACAGTTTTAACAGCTATATTTTATCCGCTATCATTAATAGTAGGTTGGTACGGCATGAACTTTGTAAATATGCCTGAAATAACTTGGAAATATGGTTATATATTTGTTATTTGCTTGAGTATCTCTGTTGTAGCTTTTGGCTTTTTTCTTTTTAAGAAAAAAAAATGGTTGTAGATATAACTGTATATCTACAACTTTTTTGATTTTTTTATTGAACAATATATTTACGCTTCAATTACCATAAAATCAGTAACTAACCTTGCTAATTTATTATTTTTGTCAAATCCATAATATGTAGGAAAAACTCCTTGATTCCACCCAGTTGCAAATACTATTATGTTTGAATTTGTTTTTTTATCTACTATAATATCTGCACATGTTGTCTCTGAATGCCTTACTTTTGTTTTTATCTCTTTTTCGTAATTTTCAAGTTCATCTTCGTCCATTACATCTAATAATTCCATTACATGTTGATCCATAAAACAACCAAGACCATTTTCAACTTCATAACCCATGAATTCATCATGGCCAAATGCTTTTGAATTTTCACCTTTATATAATGCTAATTCCCATTTAACAGGTATATTATCATTAAATTTTAATTCTGCAAGTATAGTTTGACTTTTTCTTTTTTCAGTTTTACCAACATAAATATTTACAGGATATGTATTAGGGGCTACATTTAAAGAATAACTTTCGTCGTCATACATTAAAATAGGATCAGTAGCAACAATTTTACCTGTTGTTAACTTTAATTTACCTGCCTCAACTTTTTCAATCTTCATCCTTCCGAATTCAGTGTCAATCATTTCTGTATTTCCATTTGTAATATTTAAAACATCTATATTTATATACATGATATGCTCCTTTCGATTTTTTATAAATATCTTTTATGATTTCTTTCATCAAGTATCCTTTTTAATTCATCCATAAAAGTATTTATATCCTTAAACTTTCTATAAACAGAAGCAAACCTAACATATGCAACATCATCTACATTCTGGAGTTCATTCATGACAATTTCGCCTATAACTTCTGTAGAAACCTCGTTTTGAAATGTATTCAAAAGTTGTTTTTCAACCTTATCAGCAATTCCTTCAATTTGATCAAGTGTAACTGAACGTTTATCACATGCTTTAATAAGACCGTTGATAATTTTATCCCTGTTATAGCCTTGACGGGTTCCATCTTTTTTTATTACAACAATTTGAGTTTCTTCTATTTTTTCATATGTTGTAAATCGATGTCCGCATTCTATGCATTCTCTTCTGCGCCTTATTTTGAAACCGTCGTCCGTAGATCTCGTATCTATAACTTTGCTTTCATGACAATTACATTTAGGACATTTCATAACAATCCCTCCTTTATTGATTTTACTAAATATTTTTCGTAAAGTAAACAAAATTATTCAATAATTCTCAAAATTTGTTATAATAATATAATAAATAATTAAAATGGAGAATTAAATGAATAATAGCAAAAAAATATATCAAGAAAATTCATATTTAACATCTTTATGTTCAACAGTTGTTAGTTGTGACAAAAAAAATGATTTATATGAAGTTGTGTTAGATAAAACTATTTTTTATCCTCATTTATCCGGCGGTCAGCCAAAGGATGAAGGCATATTAAATAACTTAAAAGTAATTGACGTTATAGAAAAAGATGATGAAATAATTCATGTTGTAAAAAATTCCGTGGAAGGTAGTGTTAATTTAGAAATAGATTTTGAAGTTCGATTTGATTACATGCAACAACATACAGGACAGCATATTTTATCATTTGCTATAGCTAAGTTATATGGTGGAAACACAGTTGGTTTTCATTTAGGTTCTGATTATACAACAATAGATATAGACAAAGAATTAAATGATGAAATAATTGAAAAAGCTGAAATATTATCTAATGAAATTATATATAATAATAAAAAAATATCATTTCAAAATTTAAACTACGAAGAAGCTCTTAAACTTAATTTAAGAAAAACACCTCCTAATTTGAGTAATCTTAGAATTATGGAAATAGAAGATATTGAATATAATGCCTGTGGCGGTACCCATGTAAAAAGTACAGGTGAAGTTGGCATTATTAAAGTTGTTAAAACAGAAAAAAATAAAAATGGATCAAGGATATACTTTTTATGTGGAAAAAGAGCTTTAAAAGATTATATTAAAAAAAATAATGATTTAAATGATTTATCAAAACTTCTCACATGTGGAGTAGAATTAATTTGTGAAAATATAGAAAAATTAAAAATTGAAAACAAAATAAATAAAAAATTAATTTCTACTTTACAAGAAAACTTGAACAAATTTTATGCAGAAGAACTTAAAGCTCAAGCAATTAATTCAAATGATTTAAATTGTATTTTTCATAAATATGATAATATGGATATTAAGGATCTAAAGTCTATTTGTTCAAAAACAATTGAAAAAGAAGACTATGTTTCTGTTTTAATATCAGAAAATAATGATTTAATAAATATTTGTGTTGGTCAATCTAAAAACTTAAAATTAGATTTAAAACCTCTTTTTGAAAAATTGAAGATAATGTTAAACGCAAAAGGCGGAGGAAATAATTATTTACTTCAAGGAACTGGTGATGTTTTAAGAGGTGATGATTGTTTGAGATTAGCAAAAGAGATTTTATTTGAAGAATAATTTTTGAATTAATATGTTTAATTTTATCAAATGCATTGTTTATATTAAAATTACTATAGCAGAGCATTAAAGCTCTGCTAAATTTTTAGTCAACATATGAATTTATGATTTTCGTTTCACTAATAAGTCCCCTACTAAATCAAAAATAATAGGTGAACCTTTTTCTTCTGCATTCCAACCTTGTTCTATTGCTTGAACTATTATCAATTCTACATCTTTAGGTTTTATTATTTTTATATTTAAATCTTCGATGTTAGAATTGTTTCTATGGTAATTTTTTATATCCGACCTGATGTAAATTTCAATTCTTCTCCCTTTAAATTCCTCGTTTTCAGCTACAAGGATTATATATTTATCTTTAGGTGAAATAATCCACTTATATGTTTTATTTCCTACAACTATTTTTCTTGACTTTTTATTAGGTATTGTCATTATCGCACCTCTATTTAAACTATCCCCTTTACTATTATGTACTAATTGTTTTTTTCCATGTATAAACTAATGCTTGGAAATGATATACCTTCTTCTTCAAACCAACCAGCATATCTTGTTAACATCCTTTGCATTATCAAAGAAACGTCACCTAAATTTTGTTCTTTAATAAGAAGCACATGATTGTTCATTAAACAGTAGCCATAAATTTTAATATGTCATTTAAATCACAAATTATCTCCAATATTTTGAAATAAAACAAAAAAAGAGACGATTAAAACACGTCCCCAGTGTCTCTTCCCATTGTCTCTTTTTCTCTCATTTTCTCCTTAAATTTCTTCTGTGTTGTTGTTTCAAATTATCTTGTTTTGAATAAAATGATATATGTAAAATTTACAAAGGAAGTGTTAACATTGGATTTTTATGATTTCAAATATTCAAAGGATGATATTTTTATTTTAAGTTTAGATACAAAATCAAAAAATAAAAATGAGAAAGGATTTTTAGATATCAAAATATATTCAAGTGACAAAATGCCTGTAAACAATGCAAATATAGGAGTATATTCCACTAACAGACTTAATGAATACGATTTAAAAATATATGCATCAGGACATAATCCAATTCAAATAAATAAAGTACAAATTTACCCGGGTTGTGTAACTAAATTAAACATTGAATTGCCACAAGATGATGTTAGAGAACTTTCAATGTCATTAGGTATTACCTTTCCGAAAGATTCTTTACACTATATTTATGCGGAAAAATTTGCTGATGAAGTAAATAAATTGAGCAATGGTAAAATGAATATAAATATTTATACTGATGGAAAATTGGGAAGAGAAAGAGATATGCTTCGAAATTTAAAATTAAATGAAAGCAATATTCAATTTACAATTATGCCAATTAGCCCGCAAATTGATTTAGTACCAAAATTATCAGTGTTTGATATGATGATGGTTTACTCAAATATTGAGGATTTTAGAAATGTTTTAAATAATGAAGAATTCTTCGAAAAAATAAGCTCGGATTATTTGAACAGCGGCTATAAATTATTGGGCATAGTCGATGAGGGTTTTAAGCAATTAGCAACAAAAAAAGAAATACAAAATATGGATGATTTTAAAGAAATTAAAGTCAGAACAATACAAAATCGCGATATAGAAGCATTTTTGAAATCACTTGGCACAATAGTTATTCCGCTTCCTTGGGGTGAGATATATACATCATTAAGGCATGGATTTATTGATGCAACGGCTAATCCATATGAAGATTTCGTTTCATTAAAATTATATGAGTTGCAAAAATATGTTATAGAAACTAAGCATACGCCTGATGTGGATACATTTATAACAAGCAATAATTTTTATAACAGTTTAAGTAATTCTGAGAAAGCAATAATTGATGAAGCTGCTTTAAGAGCTACAACATACGTACGTGAAATTGAAAATGAACGTATTGAAGAAATGAAAAAAATACTGATAGATAATGGCATGACAATACTTACTTTGCCTGAAGAAACTATAGAAGCAATGAAACAAAAAGCTTTACCAATATATGAAAGAATTCGAGAGATAGTCAATGACGATGAATTAATTAATTTATATTTAGGAACTTAGGGACAGTTGGGACGTACTTTTCTGTCTCTTTTCTAAAATGTGACAAAAAAGAGACGATTAAACACGTCCCCATTGTCTCTAATCATTTTTTTCCATGTATAAACTAATGCTTGGATATGCAAATGATATACCTTCTTCTTCAAAAAGTTCCATAACTTTAAAATTAATTTCTTCTTTTATGTCCATATACTGGTTATATTCAGTTGTTAATATTAAATATTGAATTAAAATTAATAAAGCGCTATCTGAAAACGAATCAAATTTAACTAATGATGAATTTTCTTTTACCATTTCATTTTCATCTAACATTTTTTTTATTTTCTTTATTAAAATTTGTAGTTTTTCTTTTGATGTGTTGTATGGAGCACCTAAATTAAAACTAACTCTCATATAATTTCTTTTTGAAATATTTGTAACTGATTGTTCAGTAAATTTTGCATTTGGTATTACAATTACTTCTTGTTGAAGCGTTCTAATTTTTGTGCTTCTTAAACCAAGCTCTTCAACTGTTCCTTGTTTAGAATCAACGTTTATAATATCGCCAACAGAAAAAGACCTATCAGTTAAAACTACTATTCCTCCAAAAAAGTTCTTTATTAAATCCTGGGATGCTAATGCTAATGCTGCACCTCCAATTCCTACACCAGCAAGAATGCTGCTTAGCTGCTCAAAATTAAACTCCACTGCAATAGCAACTACTGCGATTATAATTATTAACGATTTAATTATTTTATTTAATAATGGAAAAACTGTTTTGACAATTGGTTTATGTGTATTTGAATCCGAATCTTCAATTCTTGATTCAATATATATTGAATATGCTGAAACTAAATTTAACAAACATCTTGCAATGGAAATAATAATAAAGGCTCTATAAACCCTGAAAATAAATGAAGAAATTCCTATATTAAAAGGTAATATAGAAAGAGCAAAATAAACACCTGTATAAATCAAAAAATTGCGAAGAGGCTTTTCAATAGAATCTATAATAGCAGAAATTGCCCTAATATTATTATTTTTACATAATTTTTTTATAAAATTGATTAATATATGGGCTACAAAATTTTTAAATAATAATGCAACAAAAAATATTATTAAAGAATAAACTATCGTTGTTAAGTTAACTTCACTGATAAAAATAGACATATGAACTCCTAAGTAATATAAATTTTTATATAAATTGTATGGTTAATACCTTTCTCTTTCGCTATTGATCAAAATGACAAGTAGCAGAAATTTAACTTATTGGGTTATAATCATTATATAATAATTTTTAAAAAAATAAAAGAAGTTTGAGTAAACAAACTTCTTTTTAACTTTATTGTCTTTTTAAAGCTTCTACTGGAGGTAGCATTGATGCATTTATTGCTGGGTATATACCAAACAATAAACCAGATAACAAAGCAACTGTAACTGCAATTTTAATAGAGTCTAAACTTACTACAGCAGATAGTCCATAATTTGAAACTATATTTACTGCCCATGCTCCAATTAAAATTCCAAAAACACAACCGATTATACTTACGTAAATCGCTTCTAACATGAATTGTATTAATAAATCACTTTGTTTTGCACCTAAAGCTCTTCTAACACCAATTTCATTTGTTCTTTCAGAAACAGCAACTAACATTATATTCATAATACCTATACCACCAACTAATAAAGAAACTGCAGCTATTCCTCCAAGAAGAACCGTCATAATTCTATTAGCTTGATCAGCTTCTTTAACAAGCTTATTTAAACTTGTTATAGTCAAAGGTTCATTGCCTTTTTTAAATATATTTTCCTGTGGTATTTCTGGTTCCGTAGGTTCTTGAGGTTCAGTTGGATTTTCTACTACGGGCTCTTCAACTATTACATCATCTTTTGGTGGTTCTCCACCCGGATCAGGGTTTTCGTTGCCTCCATTATTTTGCCCTGGAACAATTGAGTTTCCTATTCCCATCTTTTTCTTATAAATTCTTCCAAGTTGAACCATGGCAAGTTCTGCATCATCTGCATTTTCAGATTTTGCCCAAATTTCTTTTACATCTCTTTCATTGGAAATTTTCAAAGAAGAAGAATATGGAATTACTATTTTATTATCTATTCCATCCCCTTTTCCTTCTCCTTTTTCGCTTAATACACCAATTATTCTATAATTAATTCCATTAATTTTTATAGTTTGGCCAACTGGGCTTCTTCCATTTAACAAAGATTTTGCAACATTAAAACCGAGAACAGCTACAGGAGAACGCTGTTTAACATGAAGTGATGTAAAAAAATTTCCAGTAGAAACTGCATGATCTTTTATAAATGGATAATTTTCATTTACTCCCACTAAATCAACTTCACTTTCATCCCTTCTCCACCTAATAGGTATGCTTGTGTTATAAGTAACTGGTGTAGAATATTTTACGCCTGTTACCCTAATATAAAGAGATTCTGCTTCCTCAATTTCAAAACGCACTGTATCAACATTTGATTTTATAACAATAACATTTTCACCTAAACTTTCAAACTGAGAAACTATAGATTTTCTCGCTCCTTCACCTATTCCCATTAAGCTTACTACTGCAGCAACACCTATTGCTATACCAAGAACAGTCAAAAATGTTCTCAGCAAATTAGATGCGATACCGTTAAATGCCATTAAAGCAGAAAATTTCAGCCTGACCAGGTGGGTTAATAAATTTCCTTTGTTTTGCATAAGTCACCTCACTGATTTTTTGTAGGCAATAAAGAATCATTTTCCGGAACTGTTTGGCTAGGCATTAAATCTTTTGTGCTGCCTGTTACAACTAATTGTCCTTCTTCAAGACCACTTAATACTTCTACTAACATATCATTCATTAAACCCACTTCAATTTCCACTACTTGTAACTCACCTGCGTCATTTAAAATTTCTACTTTTTGTTTATTATCTTCTTCAAAAACAGCTTCTATAGGAACTAATAAAGTATTCTCTGATTTACCTGAATCAATAAAACAATTTGTGTTCATACCAGGTCTTAAACCTTCTCTTCCTACTACGCTTATTTGTACGTTGTAAACAGTTTTTCCGTTTTGGTCAGTATATTGATTTAAACTCATAACTTTTCCTTCAAATTCTTCATTTGGTAAAGCATCAACAGTTACTTTAACTGGAGCATCTTGATTTATATATAATACATCAAGGTCTGAAACAGTGGTGTAAATAAACATTTGATCAGTATTGTAAACATCCATTAATTGCAATGACCATTGATCACTTGTTTCAGAAGCCTGAATAGTGTCTCCAACTCTATAATTAACATATGATACCATGCCGTCTATAGGAGCTTTAACCATTAGCTTAGATGATAATTCTTGAACTTTAGCCACTTTTTTATTAATATTTTCTATTTCTTCAAATTTCATTTTTACTTTATCATATTCTTGCTTTATTAAATCAATATCTTGCTGAATTAATTCTGTTACATCGTTGCCTGCAATTCTTACTAATATATCTCCTGCTTCAACAAATTCATTTTCACTTACAGGTACTTCTGTAGCTATAATTGCTGTGCTATCATTTGAAGAATAAATTGTAGTATAAACTTTTTTTTCATTTACATAAGAATCAACTGTGCCTCGGTTAAATAATGATGTTACAGGGCTGCCATTATTTTCAGTATAAATTGTAGCAACCATACCTTTTTGAACTAATCCAGGATTGACAGCTTCAATAACTCCGCTGTGAACATATGTCATGCCATCCGAGTTTGGAACCTTATTTGGATTTAATTTTTTTATAGTTCCTTCATAAAAACCATCAAATGCAGTGATCACTGTTCCATTATCTAAAACTCTTCCATATTGCATTAAAACTTTTTGACCTTCTTTTAAATTTGCATATTCGTAAGTGTTTACTTTGATGGAAATTTTAACTTTGCTGTCATCAATGATAGACGCAATAGTTGGCTCTTCGACCATTTCTCCTTCTTCAACTCTAAAATCAGTAACTCTACCTTTAATAGGCGAACTTATTACAATGCCTTCGTATGGATTAACATCTGCTAAACTTTTTACATTTTTATTTATTTTTTCACCCAACGCTTTTAACTTACCATTAATTTCATTGTTTATATCAGCAATTTCTGATTGTTTACTTTTAATACCCTCATTAAGTTCTTGTACTATGTCATCAAGATTTTCTGCTGACAACCTGACTAATTTATCATCTTTTTTTATCATATCGTTTGGTTCTACAAAAACTTCTTCAATTTTATATGTGACAGTAACGCTTGCCCCATTTGAATCCGTTACACCTTCAGGTTTTGGAGCTGTTATTGAACCTCCCCAATTTCCGTTTAGCTGCCCTGTTACATTAACACCTTGTTGAATATCACCTCTTATAACTTCTTTAGTTGAATATTGAGGTCCTGTAGAAACTTCATTTGCATCAGGCAAAAGTTGTTTTGCTGTAAAATAACCACCTATAAAACAAATAGCTATAATTCCAATAATTGATACAATCTTTTTATACATTTTTTTCCCTCCACTGCTTTTTAGTGTCCATCACTATTTCACCATCTACTAACCTTAATATTCTTTTTCCATAATTTGCGATATCTTCTTCATGTGTAACTTGAACTATAGTAATACCATTTTCCTCATTTAATTTTACGAATAAATCCATCAACATATTTCCATTTTTAGTATCAAGTGCTCCTGTTGGTTCATCAGCAAGAATAATAGATGGGCTACCTACTAAAGCTCTTGCTATTGCAACTCTCTGTTGTTGTCCTCCTGAAAGTTGTGAAGGTAAATGATGCATTCTATCTTCAAGACCTACCATCACCAAAGCTTGCTCAGAAAGTTCTTTTCTTTTATTTTTGTTCATACCTCTATAAATAAGAGGTATTTCCACATTCCTTATTGCTGACATTCTGGGTAACAAATGAAAATTCTGAAAAACAAATCCAATGAATAAATTTCTTATTTCAGACATTTTAGAATCGCTTAATTCGTCCACCCGGTTCCCTGAAAGTTCATAAGTTCCATCCGTTGCATGATCCAAGCACCCTATGATGTTTAAAAGAGTGGATTTTCCGGAACCTGATGGACCCATTATGGAAACAAATTCCCCTTTTTCAATATCAATTGAAATATTTTTTAAAGCTTCTACTTGAATTTGGCCTGACTTATACAATTTAGATAAATTCTTTATTTTAATCAAATTTATTTTGCCTCCTGTTTAAATATCAATTAGTTTTATAATAATATTTAATTTTGGTTTTGTATGATTAATGATAACCACTTAATAAGACGTAATTTAAATTAAAAAAGTTCAAAAATTTTACTAAAATAATAAAAAATGGTAAAAAAAGTTTTACATATAATATACGTAAAACTTTTTATTTTAAAATATATATTATGTTGCTTAATTTTTTTATTTAACAACATCAATTAATAACGAGTCAATCCATATTTTGTTTTCGCCTTCATATTCTATGTAAACATTTAATGAATCTGCATCTGCCATATTAACAGGAATTAAAATTTGTGACCATATATCATTATATATTTTTATATTAGATTTAAATGTAGAAATTATTTTATTATCTTTATATGCTTCTAAAACAACTGAAGCAGTTACATCTTTTTCAGACTTTGCTTTAGCAGAAATAGCTATTTGTTTTTCTAACATATATTTATTACTTTCATTCTTAAAATTAACTGTTGCAAATAAAGCTTTTTTAATATCATTTGCTTTATTGTTTATCAATAAAGATTTGCTACCTTCAACATATATTTCTTTATCTTCTATAGCAACATCACCTGTATAACCTGAATTTTTAATTAATTCATCATTTAAATATTTGTTTACTGAATCTATATCAACTTGTTCAGTGCTATTATTTGCATTACTATTTTCTTCATTAATATTTACATTATTTAAATTAGAAGATACTTCTTTTGATTCTTTAAATTTATTTATTAAAAATTTTCCTGCTAATAATATAAAAATAACTAAAACTATGGACAAAATCGCTTTTAAAATAAAATTATCTTTTATAAAACTAAATTTGTTATCTTCATCTTCTTCTACATTTTCTTCTTCATCATTTAAATAAATATCAAAAATAACTTTGTCCTGAATTTCGTCATTAAATATTTTAGTGGTTTCTATTTCACCTAATGCAGCTTCCATAACTGCTTTCTTATTTCTTTGATTTTTAATTTCATTTACTTCTTTTTTTTCATTTTCATCTTTGTCGAATTCATTACTTATAATAATATTTGACTTTTTCAAATCATCTATTACCGTATTTTTTATTTTATTTTCTACTTTTTTATTTTCCTTCGAAGAAAAACTTGTAATCATATTAAAAATAGGTGAATTTAACAATTCTCTTAAAGCATCTTTTGGATGCATATATTCTTGAGTTAACAATCTTACTATTATTTTTAATATATCAGGAGGTACGAGTTCAGAAATGTTGTAATCTTCTATTTCTGTTTTTGAAAATATGAAATGAATCATATTACCAATGGATTTAAAAGTTTCATTATTGCTGATATCATATTCTTGTTCAAAAACAAGATTTAAATCAACTAATAATTCACCTTTACTATCAACAAATATTTTATCTAAATCGAGAATTTTCTTTTGAACAACATCTGTCATATTAAAAGTATTAATTGATAATTCTATTATTTTTTTTGTTAAATCAAATTGCTGTTTTATTGTTAATTCATTATTTAACGTATATTCCCTTAGAGATTTTGCGTAAGATTTTAACTGATTTGTAAATATGTATAAACGGTCATTTGTGCAATAACTTTCTATTACATTAGAATTTAGGGAACTTAAATTTTCTAAATTTATAAGATTAATTACTTTTTTATTCATTATTACATTGCTGTAAAAGATTTCATCGGTCTTATCATCTTTGCACTCTAAAACTCTTTGGAATGCATTTTCAAATATTGTACGAATAATCTTATAATTGTTCTTCATCCGTTCACTCCCCCTATTTTTAACTCTAAACTCTTTTACATTTTAACATAATTATTAAGAAATGAAAATGTTTTTTATAAAAAAAACAGGTCGCTTTTGCGACCTTAAATTCTACTTATTCATCATCTTTTTCTACTTTATATTCAACACCCTCGATAATTTCTTTATTATCGTTTTTACTGTTATAATTATTTTTGTTAAAAAATCGATCTTTAGTTTTAGTTTGTTCTTTTTTTTCTGATTGATCTTGCTGGTTGTAATTATACTTTGTAGTTTTTTCATTAACAACGGACAAGAGATATACAATCATTACAATATCATCTACAACACTAAATCCAAAAATTGGTGCAGGAATTAAGTCAATTGGACTCAATATATAAATTAATGGAATTAATATCCACCATTTATGTTTTAAAGGAATTTGTTTATCAAAAACAAATTTAAAAATTAAAGATAGTTTTGATATAATATTCATAATTTACCTTTTGCTACATAATAATTTCTACACCGAACAATTTTCTTTTAAGCTTGCCTAAAAATGATTTTGATGAATCTTGAACATTAGAACTTCCAATAACAACATGCGTTATTTCTTTTTCTAATGCAAAATCAGCTATTGTTTGAATAACATCTTTTGATCTTTTAACGACTAAACTTGCTCCAACTTCTTTAGTAATTTCGAACAAATACTCTATAGCATCTCCATCACTTAAGTTATACAAAAGTTTGTCTTTTTCATTTACAACATGAATAACATAAAGATTAGAGTTTCCGTCAGATGAAACTTCATTTAACAACTTAACACCTAATCTAATTAAGTTCTCGCATGTTTTCTGTTGAGTTACACATACCAATACATTTCTATGCATCGCTATTCTCCTTATTGGCGGGAATATGTGGGAATCGAACCCACCCAGGACGTATACCGCCCCGCGACTGATTTTGAAGACCAGGAGGCACACCAGAACCCATCTATCCCCATCAATAATGATTGTATCATACTTCTACAAACTTTGCAAGTTATTTTTAATTTATTAAAGAAATATTATAAACATCTGTATCATTAAGGGTTAAATGCGCTTCCATTATTTCAATCATCGCAGCTGCAGTATCTAATGATGTTAAAACATTAATAGATGCTTCTACTGAAGTCCTTCTTATTCTAAAACCATCACGTTTTTTGTCATTTGCTTTTGTTGGTATATCTATTGCTAAACCAATTTCTCCACTTTTTATATAATCTAATATATTTGGTTTACCTTCATTAATCTTTTTAACCGTTTCTGCTTCTATACCAATTGTTTGTAAATACAAAGCAGTTTTTTCAGTTGCAACAAAGCTATAACCTAATTTATTTAATTTTAACGCAATATCCTTAAAGTTTTCTTTATCCCTATCTTTTATAGTTGCGAGGATTTTTTTATTTTTATCAGGAATTTTCACACCTGCTGCAATAAACCCTTTATACAAGCTTTCTACATAAGTTTTTCCTATTCCTAAAACTTCTCCAGTTGATTTCATTTCTGGTCCTAAGTTTACATCAACACCTTCAAGCTTTTGAGTTGAAAATACAGGAACTTTTATTGCTGTTAATTCAGCTTCTTTATATAAACCTGTTCCATATCCTATATCCTTTAATTTTTCGCCAAGCATTACTCTTGTAGCAAGTTCAATCATTGGGATATTAGTTACTTTGCTTATATATGGAACTGTTCTTGATGAACGAGGATTAACTTCAATTATATAAAGTTCATTTTCAAATTCTATAAACTGTATATTAACCATTCCAACTGTTTTTAATGCGTTTGCTATTTTTTTAGTTATTTCTGCTAATTTAATTTTAGTTTCTTCACTTACATTTATAGGAGGATATATTGAAATACTATCTCCTGAGTGAACTCCAGCTCTTTCTAAATGTTCCATAATACCTGGTATTAAAATATCTTCTCCATCACAAATTGCATCAACTTCAATTTCACGTCCCACTAAATATTTATCTATTAAAATTGGGGTTTTTGTTAATTTAAAAGCATTATTTAAATAAGTTGTGAGTTCTTCATTTGAATAAGTTATTTCCATACCTTGACCCCCTAATACATATGAAGGTCTTACTAAAACTGGAAATCCTATTTTATCGGCAACTTTTAATCCATCTTGTAAATTTAATACCGCTTTTCCTTTTGGTCTTTTTACATTTAAAGATTCCAAAATTTCTTCAAATTTTTCCCTATCTTCTGCAACATCTATTTGTTCAGGGTCGGTACCTAAAATAGGAATGTTTTTTTCTTTAAAGAAGTTTGCAAGCTTAATCGCTGTTTGTCCGCCAAACTGCAATATTACACCGTTTGGATTTTCTTTTTCTATAATATTTAAAACATCTTCTTCAGTTAAAGGTTCAAAGTATAATTTATCCGCTATGTCAAAATCCGTGCTTACTGTTTCAGGATTGTTATTTACTATAATTGTTTCTATTCCACATTTTTTTAATGCGAATATACTGTGCACTGAACAATAATCAAATTCAACGCCTTGGCCAATTCTTATAGGTCCTGAACCAATTACTAATATTTTCTTTTTATCAGATATTTTTACTTCGTCATATTCATCATATGTGGAATAATAGTAAGGTGATACAGCTTCAAATTCTCCTCCACATGTGTCCACCATTTTATAAACTGCTTTTAAATTATATTTTACTCTTAAATTATAAATATCATTTGGATTTACATTTAAGAAATCTGCAATTCCTTTATCAGAAAATCCCATTTTTTTAAGTTTTTTCAGATAATTAAAATCTAAATCTGATAAATTAGCATTTCTTAAAAATTCTTCTTCTTCAACTATGTTTAATATTTTGTTTAAGAAAAATTCATCTATACCTGTTAATTCAGAAATTTTATCTATTCTATAACCTCTTCTGATTAATTCTGCTAAATAAAACATCCTTTCATCATCAGGTGTTTGAATTCTTGCTTTTATCTCTGTCGTGCTAACAAGTGCAGCAGTTTTTAAATATAGAGAGTATTGTTTTATTTCAAGGGAACGTACAGCTTTTAATAAAGCTGATTCAAAATTATTTCCTATGGCCATAACTTCACCAGTTGCCATCATTTTTGTTCCAAGACTTCTTTTAGCATTAAAAAACTTATCAAAAGGCCATTTAGGAATTTTTAAAACAACATAATCAAGAGTTGGTTCAAATGCAGCTGAAGTTTTCTTTGTAACTGAATTTTCTATTTCCTCTAAATTATATCCAAGTGCAATTTTAGTTGCTACTTTTGCAATAGGATAACCTGTTGCTTTTGACGCTAATGCTGATGAACGACTAACTCTCGGATTTATTTCTATTATAGCATATTCAAAGTTTTTAGGATTTAACGCAAGCTGAACATTGCAACCACCTTCTATTTTTATTGCATCTATTATTTTAATTGATGCAGTTCTTAGCATCTGATATTCCACATCTGATAAAGTTTGAGAAGGTGCTACAACTATACTGTCCCCTGTATGAACTCCAACAGGATCAAAGTTTTCCATATTACAAATAGTTATGCAAGTCCCATTTTTATCACGCATTACTTCATATTCTATTTCTTTCCAACCTTTAATGCTTTTCTCAATCAAAACCTGTTTGTTCATACTCAATTGAAGTCCAGCTGATAATATTTCAACAAGTTCTTCTTCATTATTAGCAATTCCGCCACCTGTACCTCCAAGAGTATAAGCAGGTCGTATTATTATAGGATATCCAATTCTGTTAGCAACTTTTTTACCACTTTCCATATCCGTCACTATTTCAGAATCAACTATTGGCTCCCCAATTTTATTCATCATATCTTTGAACAACTCTCTGTCTTCACCAATTTTTATAGATTCAACAGAAGTTCCTATAACACGAACATTATATTTATCAAGTATGCCTTTATCATGAAGTTCTACAGTTAAGTTAAGACCTGTTTGTCCTCCCATTCCTGCTATTACGCTATCAGGTCTTTCTTTTGCAATAATTTTTTCTATATATTCTACAGTCAATGGTTCTATATAAACTTTGTCTGCTATTTCTTTATCCGTCATAATAGTTGCTGGATTAGAATTTATTAATACAGTTTCTATTCCTTCTTCTTTTAAAGAACGACAAGCTTGCGTACCTGAATAATCAAACTCGGCGGCTTGACCTATGATAATAGGTCCTGAACCAATTACTAATACTTTTTTTATACTTTTATCTAAACCCATTTTAGTTAGCTCCTTTATATAAATTTATGAAATCATCAAATATTATGTTTGAATCATGTGGTCCTGGGCATGCTTCTGGATGATATTGAATACACATTACAGGCAATGTTTTATGCTTGATTCCCTCAATAGTATCATCATTAATATTAACATGAGTTACAATCATGTCATCGGTTAAACTTTCTTTTTCAACCATATAACCATGATTCTGAGAAGTAATTGTAACTTTACCAGTCAACAAATTTTTAACCGCATGATTTCCTCCTCTGTGCCCAAATTTCATTTTTGTTGTTTTAGCACCTAATGCAAGAGAAATTAATTGATGTCCTAAACAAATTCCTGTTACTGGTTTATGTTTTATTAATATTTTTACATTTTCTATTACATCCAATAAATCAGAAGGATCGCCAGGTCCGTTTGAAAGAAATATACCGTGTAAATTGTGTTCTAAAATTTCTTCTGCCTTTGTATTTGCAGGAAAAATAGTAAGTTTACATTTTTTTTGAAGAAATGAATTAATTATATTTTGTTTTATACCAAAATCTATTATTCCAATATGCAAATCTCCGTCTCCAATTGTTTTAATTTCATTTGGTGTAACATTCTGAACTGCATCACTATTATTAAAATTATTAAAGTATTCTTTTATTTCACTTTCTGATAATTCTTTAGTTGTTAAAATTCCTTTCATGGTACCAGTTTCTCTAATTATTTTAGTAAGCTGTCTTGTGTCTATTTTTTCAATACCCATAATATTGTTTTGTTTTAAATAAACGTCCAAATCAATTTCACATCTAAAATTATTTGGTTCTTTACATATTTCTCTAACTATAAACCCTTTAACTTTTGGGCCTTTTGATTGAGAGTCATCTAAGTTTATACCATAATTTCCTATTAAGGGATATGTCATAGTAACAATTTGTCCATAATAGGAAGGGTCAGTTAAAATTTCTTGATAACCTGTCATTCCCGTATTAAATACGACTTCACCAACTGAGTCAGATATTTTACCAAAGCATTCGCCTTCAAATATCATTCCATTTTCAAGTATTATTCTACCTTTCATACTTACCTCCAATATCTATATTAAATTTTAAATTTGGCTAATTTTAAAAAAAATAGCTATCACACTTTCTTTAAAAAGTGAAACAGCTATTCCTTAAAAATAAAATTAAAATAAATAAAATTATAATTCTTTTTATAAAAACCCTTATTAACTTTTATTAAAATTTTGGCTGTGTTAATTTGCATTTTTTCTCCATTAATTAATTTACTTATTTTCTACATAAGAAAATACCATAATTTTTATGCTTTGTCAATATGTATTTATAAAAAAAAATTAGCATAAAAATTAAATTTTAATTTAAACGCTAATTTCTGTTATATAATATTATATTCGTTGAAATACAAATAAATAATTTAATTCACATAAAGATTTATTTACTTCTGAAATAGTAACCAACGCCCCATTTAGTGAGAATGTATTCATAACTATCTGCATTATTCTCTATTTTTTCTCTTAATCTTCTAACATGCACATCTACAGTTCTTAAATCACCAAAATATTCATATCCCCAAATAACTTCTAATAATTCTTCCCTTGAAAATACTTTTCCAGGATTAGTTGTAAGTAAAAGCAACAAATCGAATTCTTTTGCAGTTAAATTTATTTCATGACCATTTAAGCTTACTTTTCTGCCCAATGCATTAATTATAAAATCATCAACTACAATTGTTTGTTCACTATTCTTTTGATTAGATGACTTAGTTCTTCTTAAAATTGCTTTAATCCTAGCTTTCAATTCTAAAATATTAAAAGGTTTAGTCATGTAATCATCTGCACCATATTCTAACCCCAAAATTTTATTCATATCTTCATCTTTAGCAGTTAATATTAATACGGGAACGCTTGATTTTTCTCTTATTTTTTGACAAACTTCTAATCCGTCCATATCGGAAAGCACTAGTTCAAGTATTATCATATCATATTCATCTGAAATTACTTTTCTCAAAGCTTCATTTCCATTAAGAGCTTGGTCTACTTCATAACTGTCTTGTTCTAAACTATATTTAAGACTCTTAATAAGTAAAAGCTCATCATCTACAATCAATACTTTCATCCATTGTGCTCCTTAAAATTAATTTGTTACAAAAAATAAACTTTTTATCATAATATTATCGTGAATATTATGAATTGTCAAGAAAAATATTACAATATAGTAAAACTATTATGCAAAATTTGAATAATATATGTATGAAATTTACAATTAAAATAGCACTCTGTCATTTCCATTTCTTCTAGTAATTTTATTAGAATCAAAATATTCAAGTAAAATTATTG
>DIVM01000137.1 GCA_002435835.1 Firmicutes bacterium UBA6132 | reverse complement strand
CAGAATTTGAAGAAATTAACCTCATGAAGGAAGAGTCAATATTAATATCTATGCTTCATTATGAAACAAGAGAGACAAGAAATAAATTATTGAAAGAAAGAAAAATAAATTGTTATTCTATGGATGCTATGTGCAATGACGATAATGATAGGATTGTTGTTAATTATAAAGGAACATCGCGAGCAGGTTCTCGTATAGCTTTTGAAGAATTGAAAAAAAGGACAAATAATTTTGATATAATTGAAAATAACATTATCAATATCACTATAATAGGACTAGGAGCAGTTGCAGCCAATTCAGCTAGAGCTTTTGAAGAATTTAGTGATAAGGAATTTCTTTCTGCAAGTAATAATAGTGGCGTTATAATTCATATGCTCCCAAGGAATATAACCAGGAACAATGATAATTTAAAAAAAATATTAGAAATAACAGATATATTAGTTGATGCAAGTAAAAGACCAGATCCATCGAAAATAATAGTAATAAATAAATTAATAAAATGTTTACCTACTCATGCTATTATTCTTGATTTAACTGCAGACCCATATAATGATAATATTGTACCTATTCAAGTTAAGGGTATAGAAGGTATTCCAACAGGAACATTAGACAAATTTGTAATAGAGATTAATGATGATGTGTATGATGTTATACCACAATCAGTTGATACAACAAACCGAAGAGTAGTTGTAAGTTGCAATGCATGGCCTGGAATAGATGCAAAGGATTGCATGGATCTTTACGGGCGACAAATCATTCCGTTTTTAGATGTGTTCTTAAATAAAGATATAAAAGATATAAATGTAAAAAGTAAAAATATGTATGAAAGATCTCTTATAAGGGCTTCTTTAGATTATTACTTAAAAAACAAAATTAATTAGTTTGAGGTGATTATATGTATAGGATAGGAATTGATACTGGTGGTACAAATACAGATGTAGTTTTAACTAACGTCGAAACAGGAAGGCTATATTATACAAAAACTCCTACTACACCAAAAGAGTTATTAAGGGGTATTAAAACTGGAATAAACAAAATAGTTAATGAATGTGGAATAAAACCACAAGATATTCAAGAATTAATTTATGGAACAACAATAGTTGTAAATATGATTGCACAAAAGGAAAGTGAAGCAACTGCATTAATTACAACAAAAGGCTTTAAAGATGTTTTAGAAATAGGAAGGGCATATAGAAGTGAAAATATTTATGATATAAATATGGAAAAACCAGATCCTCTTGTAAAGAGAAATTTAAGATTTGAAGTTTCTGAAAGAATGAATTTCTTAGGTCAAGAAATGGAACCTATTAACGAAAAAGAAGTTGTAGATATAGTTAATGTGTTAAAGGAAAAAAATATACGAGCTATAGCAGTATGTTTAATGCATTCATATGCTAATCCTAAACATGAATTAAAAATAAAAGAAATAATAAGAAGAGAATGGCCTGAAGCATATATTTCAATATCTGCTGAAATAAACCCTCAATTTAGAGAATATGAAAGAACATCTACAACAGTTATTAATGCTTATATGATGCCAAATATGGCTTCACATATAATAGACTTCAATAATGAAATGGATAAAAGTCAAATTAATGCTAATTGTTATATGATGCAAGGAAATGCTGGTATAATGACGTTTAATGCAGCTTTAAAAAAACCAGTTTCAGTTGCAGAATCAGGACCTATAGCAGGAATTATTGCAGCAAATTATTTGAGTAAAATGCTTGGAGAAAAGAATATAATAACACTTGATATGGGAGGAACAAGCGCTGATGTTGCATTAATACAGAATAATGTAATGAAATTTACAACAGACAGCCATATAGAAGGTTATCCTATTAGCATTCCTACTGTTGATTTAAGTTTTATTGGTGCAGGTGGAGGAAGTATTGCATGGTGTGATGATGGGGGAGCATTAAAAGTTGGACCATTGAGTGCAGGAGCTGAACCAGGACCTGTATGTTATGGCAAAGGTGGAGAAAAACCTACTGTTACTGATGCTAATCTTGTAACAGGAAGAATTAGACCAGAAATATTTGAAGAAAATTTAGTAAATGCTATGGAAACGACAAAAAATGCTGTAAATAAATATATTGCTGGACCTTTAAATATCAGTACAATACAAGCAGCAGAAGGAATAATTGATGTGGTTAATTCTAACATGATTAGAGCAATAAAGTTTGTATCAGTACAAAAGGGCTATGATCCTAGAGAATTTACATTGGTAGCATTTGGAGGAGCTGGAGGGCTTCATGCTGGTAAGCTTGCTGAAGAACTTGAAATTCCAAAAGTTATAGTTCCTTATTCACCTGGTACATTTTGTGCTCTTGGATTAGTTTTGTCAGATATTAAGTGTGACTGCGTTCATTCCAGACTCTTAACAAAAGATCAAATAGGTGCAAAACTTTTAAATGAAATATATTCAAGTCTTGATAAACAAGGAAATGATGAACTTGAAAAGCAAAATGTCATCAATGAAAATAGAGTGCTCATAAGAACTTGTGATATGAGGTATTTTGGTCAGGCATTTGAAATAAGCGTTCCATTAACTTGTAAAGTTATTACTGAAAATGATATTGACGATATAATTGAAAGATTCCATAATCTTCATGAACAAGCATATGGCCACTGTATGAAAGAAGACCCAATAGAGTTTGTAAATTACAGAGTAAGTGCAGTAGGAACATTTGATAAACCTGATATAGTAAAAAGTGCAGGTGTTAGAAAAGTATCAAATGCTGATAAAAAAATATTTGGAAAAGCGATTTTCAACGGAAGGGAATACGATGTCCCTATTTTGAACAGAGACGCATTAAGTGTTGGTGATATAATAGATGGTCCAGCTATTATTGCAGAAATGGGAGCTACAGTTGTTGTATACCCAAACCATACAGCAGAGATTGATGAAATGAAAAATATAATTATGTTTACAAATATTAATGTTTAAGGATGGTGAAATAAATGGCGAATGCAATATTGCTTGAAGTAATAAATAATGCACTGCGTTCAGTTGCAGAGCAAATGTCAGCTACTATGGTGAGAAGCAGTTACTCCACAATTGTAAAAGAAATGATGGACTGCTCATCAGCTATTTTTGACGGACAAGGAAGATTATTAGCAGAAGGTGCCAATGTTCCAATACATTTAAATTGCCTAGGACCTTGTCTTAATACTGTACTCACAAAATATTTTTCTAAAGAAGAGTTATATCCAGGGGATATAATATTGACTAATCATCCATATGCAGGAGGTCAATCGTTAGGTAGCCATCATACTAAAGATTTAATTATGATTGCACCAGTATTTCATGAAAATAATGAGCTTGTAGGTTTTTCAGTAACAATGCTTCATCATAAGGATGTAGGGGGGGTATGGACTGGCGATTCTTGGACTGTAGAAATATGGCAGGAAGGTTTCCTAATGGAACCTATAAAATTGTATGATAAAGGTATTCGAAATGAGTCATTGTGGAAGGTAATTTTAAATAATACTAGAAACCCTAGAGATATGAAGGGTGATTTGATGGCACAAATTTCAGCATGTAATATAGGTATAAAGGGTTTTAAACAAATTGTAAATAAATATGGTCTTAAACTTGTAACAGAAATTACAGAAAATCTTTTAGAGTATTCTGAGAAACTAACAAGAAATGAAATTAGACTTATAAAAGATGGAGAATATACACATGAAGAGAAAATACTTGATGATGGATTTGAAGGTGGACCTTATACTTTAAAACTTACGGTTATAGTTGATGGTGATAATATTACATTTGATTACACTGGTACAGACAAACAAATAAGAGGTCCAATAAATTCTCCTCTTTCAG
>DIVM01000264.1 GCA_002435835.1 Firmicutes bacterium UBA6132 | reverse complement strand
ATCATCCTTAATAGACCTTACTTAGCAAAAGCAAAATAAATTTATCCCCCTGCTAATGGCCCTATAAGTGTTATTGTTTCATCGTTATCTA
The DNA here is from genome assembly GCA_002435835.1 of Firmicutes bacterium UBA6132. The sequence continues at coordinate 3,923 of DIVM01000264.1, read as the reverse complement.
CTAAAATATTTAAATACGATACTCTTTTATTATTTATAATTATCATAGGTACCAATGCAGGATTAATCCCAGCTTTAACTATTATTGAATGCAATGTGGTTGGTTCATCTAAATTTATAACCATAACCTCTTGTAGCGGATTTGATGTTTCTCTATATATGGATAATAAACTTTCTGATAATCTTAATGTAATTTTCATATACATACATCCTTATAATGTTATGATTAATTTAAGCCAAAACCACTTAATGTTTCTTTTGTTGGATTTCCGTTATTGTCCCAACCTCTTCCAACATAATATTTATCAAGCATTTCTTCAATAACATCCAATGATATATAATGACCTTCGTTAGGTCCATTAGGTATAGGCTCTTCATAAAACCTTGCTGGAGGATAATCATATTTTCTGCCAAAATCACTTATTTCTCTGAAATTGTACATTCTGTTTAATGTCCATATTTTATCAGATAATTTTAGCAAATCATCCCACTTAATTTTTTTACCTGTAATTGTATAAATTAAGTCTTCATAATAGTCTATTTCAAGACCTATTTCCATATACTGAAGTCTACATGTTCCCAGTATATCAAATGCTGGACGGGTATTTTGGCTTTTTAAAACTATTGGAACTACATTCTCATGTTTTGCCTTTGCCAATGTACTTGAATTTTGATTTGAAGTAATTAAATCAGTAATATTTCCTGCATCAGCAGATCCTGCCACGTCATTTCCTAAAACCCAGCATCTTCCATGATGTGCTCCTATATCAGCTGTCATATATCCAAGCATCATGCCCGGTGCATTTCTGCTTTCATATCCAGTCCATTCTAACCCTTTAACATGTATTGCAAATTTACTGCTATCATTTCCAATTATTTCTGCTGCACCTTTTACACCTTCTGCTAAAGCATTACCTATACCTTTTCTGTTTGTTATTATTTCAAGTATATGTGCAACAGATTCAAAATCACCGAACTTAACATCCATTCCCATATCTTCTTTTGAAATAAATCCTTTTTCATAGCACTCAAGTGCGAAACTTACTACAGCACCACCTGAACAAGTATCTAATCCTAATTCATCACAAATATAGTTCAAATATGCAATTTCATGAATATCTTTTACTTCACAATTACTTCCAAGAAGAGATAATGTTTCATATTCAGGTCCTTCTACATAAACATTGCCTAATTTTGTTTTAGCATACCCATATTTACCGCAAGGTATAGGACAAGCAAAACAACCTTTATCCGTTATCTTTAATTCATCTAATATTGCTTGACCATTGATTTTGTCAGCATAATCACAATGTGATGTCTGGAAATTCCTAGTTGGCAGAGCTCCAACATTATTGCACCAATCAGTAATACCTGCTGTTCCCTGTGGAGTCCAAGCAGTAAATCCAGGTTTTGCTCTGCATGCGGCATAAGTTTCTTTACCTTTTTTCAAAAGTCCTTCCGGATCAAAAACTGGTACACTTTTAGTTCCCCTAACTGCAATTGCTTTTATATTTTTAGAGCCGAGGACAGCACCTATTCCTATCCTTCCAGCTTGTCTGCCAAAGTCATGAGATATACATGCAAATTTAACAAGATTTTCTCCTGCTGGTCCTATTGTCAGAATCTGAAAATCTTCTCCTAATTCATTTTTTAATTCTTCTTCTACCTTTGTTGACCCTTTGCCCCAATATTTTTCTGCAGATCTTATTTCTACTTTATCATCATCAATAAATATATAGCTTTGTTGTTTAGCCTTACCTTTTATAATTGTGACATCATATCCTGCATACTTCATATTAACGCCGAAATGTCCGCCCATATTGCTGTCGCCATATCCACCTGTTGCTGGAGATTTAGTAGCAAAATGTGTCTTTCCACTAGCCGGTAAAAAATGACCACTTAAAGGACCCATAGCTATTACAAAAATATTTTCTTCATCAAATGGCTCTACAGTAGGTGGGTTTTCATCAAATAATATTTTAGCAGTAAACCCCCTACCACCTAAGTATTCATCAACCCATTCTTGTTTAAGTGGTTCTTTAATAACTTTTTCATTAGTCAAATCAATTCTTAACGTATTTCCTGCATATCCATATATCATTTTTATGCTCCCTTCTAATCAAATGTTAATGCATCTCTTGGGCATACTTCTGCACATTGTCTACAATCAGTACATTTATATGGTGTACTGTCCTCTTGATTTACCCTCATAACCTTTGTAGGACATACTTCAACACATGCTAAACATCCTATGCATGTATCATAATCTATTATATATGTATTGCCTGACAGGTTTATAGCTTCAACAGGGCACACTTTAGCACACTCACCACACTGATTGCATATGTCAACATAATATTTTCCTGGCACCGGAAACTTGCCATAAACATTTAACACTGATTTCGACGGGTTAGTTTCTTTAAAATTTTTTAATGCACATACTAACTGACATGCTTTACATCCTGAACATGTTTCGTAATTAAACTTTAAAGGCATAATATAACTCAACTCCTATATCATTTTTTATTAAATTTATTATTTCTCGTTATGTACACTCGGTATAACAGAAAACTGGGATAGTTTTTTAGCACTTATATGTTTAAAGTTCAACTATCCCAGATTCCTAAATAAAATCATTTAATTTATTTCGGTAAGCTTTAAACCACTCCAGTTTCTACAATTAATTCGCCTTTTGCAAATCTTTCAATACTTAATGTATCAATATTTAATGTTGTTTCTTCACCAGCCATTTTTTCAGCTATTAATTTTCCAATCATAGGTGATAGCATGAAACCTTTACCGCATCCTAATGCTAAATAGTAACCATCTATCTCAGGTACAGCACCTAAAATTGGTTGTCCATCAGGAGATATTCCATAATGACCTGCCCATTGTCTTACAAATCTTACATCCTTTAATATAGGTAGTTGGAAAACAGCCTTTTTAGCCATCTGCTCTAAGAAATTCCAATCATGATCAAAGTTTATTTTTTTAGGTTCATTTGGATTTCCATATCCCATTATAAATCCACCATGTGGAACTTGTTGGATATATGAATCATGAGCAAAGGACATAACCAATGGGCCCATCATATTATCTAAAGGTTCAGTAACTAATATCTGATGTCTTTCAGGTTCAACTGGATGTGATAATCCTACCATTTTTCCAATGTCTTTAGCCCATGGCCCAACAGCATTAACAACTTTATCTGTAGCTATTTCCCCTTTATCTGTAACAACCGCAGAAATTTTTCTATCATTATATTTAATGCCAGTAACTTTAGTATTTCTTATTATTTCAACTCCTAAATCTTGTGCACCTTTTGCAAATGCAAATGTTACTTTGAATGGATTTATGTGACCATCTTCTTGGCAGAAAAATGCTGCATCCATTCCATCAGTATTTACAAATGGTACTATTTCTTTGGCTTCTTTAGGTGTAATCATTTTAGAAGGTATTCCTAATTTATGCTGTACAGCGAGATTCTTTTTCAATCTTTCTGTTTGTGATGGGTCATATGTAGTTAGCAAATAACCACTTTGCCTAAATTCTATATCTCCAAAACCAGTTTCTTCTCCTAATCCTTTAAAAATTTCTGCGCTACCTCTGGAAATAAGACAATTCATTTCTGTTCCCCACATTTGCCTTATTCCGGCGCCGCATCTTCCTGTAGAACCACTTGACAAGTATTTTTGTTCAACTAAAACAATATTTTTGAATCCTTTTTTAGCTAAATTATATGCAACTGAACAACCAATGGAACCTCCACCTATAACTACAACATCTGCAGTTTTACGCATTTTTGTCACCTCCTGCTATCTCTCCAAGCTTAACTGGTTTTACAGGAGCTCGATAAGTTGGCATATCTATTTCTGACATATTCTTATTTAAATAAATTGCAATTTCTTTAGCAATTAAATCTCT
>DIVM01000126.1 GCA_002435835.1 Firmicutes bacterium UBA6132 | reverse complement strand
GACGCCCAGATGATAAAGACATGGGGATAGTTAATGAATTTAGTGACAATATAGTAAAATTATTTGATGAATTTCCAACTGAAAATATTTCAGTTATAGGACAAACTCCATTAAGATCTTACTTTCAGCCTAAGGATAGAAATGGAAATCCATTTGATTTTAAAAGAATTATTCCAAAAACAAATAAAAACTGCATGGATTGCAAGTTGTGTTCTGAAATTTGTCCTATGGAATCAATTGATAAAAATGATGTTTCAAAATTAAATGGACCTTGCATTAAATGTTGCGCATGTATTAAAAGTTGTCCAGTTCATGCTAAATACTTTGAAGATGTTAATTATTTAAAACACAAACAAGAACTTGAAGTTGATTGTGAAAAAAGGCGTAAGATAGAAATATTTATGTAGTGGGAACATAATCATTTAATAACAGCAAAATATTTTTTATTTTTAAAGCAACTGAAATTTGCTCAATAAACTTAAAGTTATTATTTTCTAAGTTCAAAATGCGTTTTGCTTTTTGAATCCTGTATCTTACTGTATTTTCATGTTGATTAAGGATTGCGGCTGTTTTTTTATAATCGCCATCGTTTTCTAAATAAACTTCTATAGTGTTGACTAAGTCAAACTTATCATCGCTTCCATCGCAGCTTATTAAAGGTTTTATTATTTCATCATAAAAATCTTGAATAATGCTCGAGTCTTTCAAAGGGTATAATATTTTATATAAATTGATATCTTTATAATGAACAGTGTTTTTATGAATGACATTTGAAATATCAAAAGCCAACAAAGACTGCTTGATGCATATATTGAATTCGTCTATTTTTTCAAATGTATCGCTTACTCCAATGTGAAAATCGTCATAGGACCTTTTTAATAAGTTTTCAATTTGATTTACAATGGTATTAAGGGCGGTGTTCTTATCGAAATTGATTACTAAAATAATGCCGTTCTTAAAGTTTGTGGCTTCAATGATAGAAATATTTTTAATATTGGAAACTAATAACTGTCGTTTTGAGTTAGAAATTTCATTGATTTTTACGTATGCAGATGAATAGTATTTTTTTGTGAATTTGTTTAAATCATTTGCCGTATCTATTATTGCTTTTTTGCTAATATTATTTTCTAAAAGTTTTTCAATACTCATTTCAGATATTTTATCTGACTGATCTGAAAGAATCATTTCCATTGTAGTTTTAATAATTTCAGCATAAGGTATATTAGGATCTATGAATACAACAGGAAAGTTATTTTCATCGCAAAGCTTAATAACTTTCGGAGGCAGTTTTTTTATATATTCTGTTATTACAAAAGAACCAGCACAGCAGCAGTTGATAAACACTTTAATTAAATCATATAATTTTTCCTCATCATCTTTCACATCATAAAAACTGTTTACAAATAAATCACCCGTTTTAATCAATCCTAAATTCATTATGTCTTCGGGAAGCGGACAGTCTACGAAATTTATTCTTTTTATTAATTTATTTATGCCACCCATTCCAGCCACAACGTTTGCGGATTTGAAGAGATCAATACACAATAAGTTTTGAACATTTACAGACATATATTCACTTCCTGTTTGATTTAATAACTATTTTACTACATGTTTTTAGAAATTTCCACTTATTTTAAAGAGATTTATTATAATTACAAAAAATAATATATAATTTTATAAATATTACAAAGACTTTTTAGAATTAACAATGTATAATAATAAATTAAGTAAGAAAATAACAAATGGTGTATAAAATATCATAAAACCAAGAAAAAGGTCGTAAAAAGTCTTGTTTGATTTATAATTATAAATTATTAAAATATTATGCAAACGATTTTATATTTAAAACAAGCTGCTTTAATTGTCGCTATATTTAAGACAATATGAAATAGTGTTGAAATTGCAATTAAACTGGAGGTAGCTATGAAAGTATTAAGTCAACAGGAAGTACAAGATATTTTGGTAGGGTGCACAATCCTTGGCACTGGTGGAGGAGGTTCTCTTGATGAAGGTCTTGAATCTGTAAGAATTGCTTTTGAAAAAGGATATGAATTTAAATTGTTAAGTTTTGATGAAGTTAATGATGAAAAATATTATATCAATCCTTATTTTTGCGGGAGTATTTCTCCAAGTGAAGAAAAAAAAGAAATTTCAAATGAACTTGTAAGTGCAGTTGAAGCTTTAGAAAATTACATGGGAGTGAATTTTGATGGCATCGTTTCAATTGAATATGGAGGAGGAAATACCGGACAAGCAATGGCAGCTGCTGCTGAAATGGGAAAATATATGGTTGACTGCGATGGGGCAGGAAGAGCTGTTCCTGAACTTCAATTTTCAACATACTTTATTACAAATAAACCTATTTATCCATTTGCAGTTGCGACTAAATTTGGGGATGTAGGCATTTTTCCAAAAGTAAAAGATGATGCAAGAGCTGAAGCATTGTCAAGATTTATGGCAGTAGGTTCTGAAGGTTCAGTTGGTATGGCGGATCACCCCATTAAAGGAAATTTGTTGAAAGAATCAGTAATTCCAAATGCATTGAGCTATGCAGGAAAAGTTGGAAAAGCTCAAAGAGAAGCTATATTAAATGGAAGTGATCCTATTGAAGAAATAATACATGCAGCTGATGGTCATATCTTGTTTGAAGGTGTTGTAACTGAAGCTAATTGGGGTAAAAAAGACGGATTTACCGTAGGGACAACTTTTTTAGATGGAATAAATTATTTTGATAGTGATAATTTCAAAGTATGGTATAAAAATGAAAATATGATTTCATGGAAAAACGGTAAACCATTTGTTACTTGCCCTGATCTTATTTGTGTCGTTGACAATAAAACAGGTTATCCAATAACTAATCCTAATTGCAAAGTTGGAGATAAAGTTACGGTATTAGGTTTTGAATCTCATTATTTATGGAAAACTGAAAAAGGGTTGAGTATTTTGAATCCGAGATTTTTTGGTTTTGACATGGATTGTAGATATATAAAAGACAATTTATAAATTTGGAGGAGAAGATGAAAAGAAAATTAGCTTTAATTTTAGCACTTTTAATGGTGATTACTGCATTTACAGCATGCGGTTCTAAACAAGATTCACGACCTGCACAACAAAGTGCAAGTGATGAAATGGATGTAATGTACTATGCATATAACTCTATTCCTATACTTGCTTGGGATCCGAGTGTTGAGTTTTCAAATGGTATCATAGTATTGAACAATATTTATGAGCAGCTTTTGAGATTTAATGCACAAACAAAAGAATACGAAAAAGTATTAGCAACAGATTACAGCAAAAGTGAAGATGGCTTAGTTTGGACATTTAAATTAAGAGAAGGAGTTACTTTCCAGGATGGTACACCGTTTAATGCAGAAGCGGTAAAATATTCTGTTGAAAGAACTCAAAAATTAGGACAAGGTGCATCATACATATGGGATCCTGTATCTGAAATAAAAATTATTGATGATTACACTGTGGAGTTTGTGTTGTCATATGCAGCTCCAATGGACGTAATAGTAAGCTGTCCATATGCAGCATTTATGATGTCTCCTTCACTGGAAGAACAACAAGAAAATTGGTTTGAAGAAGGAAATGCAAATGGAACAGGACCTTACAAACTTCAAGAAAGCAGCATGGGTGATGAAGTTATTCTTACTAAGAATGATAATTACTGGAAAGGCTGGGATGGAGAACATTATGAAAAAATAGTTGTAAAGAAAATTTCTGAAACTTCATCAAGAAGACAAATGATTGAATCAGGCGAAGCAGACATAACAGTGGAACTTCCTTCTGAAGATGTAGAAGCACTAAAATCTTCTGGGAAAGTAAATGTTGAGGTTGTACCTTCTTTCACTAATTTAGTTGGATTCTTTAATACACAAAAGGCACCATTAAATGATAAAAAAGTAAGAGATGCATTGTCATATGCATTCCCTTATGAAGATGTTGTAAATTACGCAATGGGCGGATATGCAAAACAATCATTCGGACCTATTCCCGAAGGAATGTGGGGACATTCAAATGAAACAATGCAGTACAGCTATGATCTTAATAAAGCAAAACAATTACTAAGCGAAGCAGGCATTAAAGAAGGCGAACTTAAGCTTGTTCTCACTTACATGAGCGGCGATGAAGCTGAAAAGAAAATGGCTGAACTTTATAAAGGCGAATTGTCTAAAATAGGTGTTGAGCTTGAAATAAGAGCAATGCCTTGGGAAAGCCAGTGGGAAATGGGAAGAGGAACGGATGCCGCATCACAGCAGGATATATTCGTTATGTACTGGTGGAATGACTTGTCAACTCCATATTCATACCTTTATTCACTTTTTCATTCAGAAGACGAACCTTTGTACAATTTAGCATATTACAAAAATACTGATTTTGATGCAATGATTAACAATGCACAATCAAAAACAGCTCTTGACATGGCTGGGGCAGAAAAAGAGTTTATAGATGCACAAAAATTATTGATGCAAGATAATCCAGCAATATTTATGTTTGACAAGAGTGTTGCATGGGTTAAATCACCTTCTTTAAAAGGTCATGTAGATAATCCTTCGTATCCTTTTGTTGTATTTTTCTACAATTGCTATAAAGAAAAATAGGTGAAATTTAAAATAGGTTTATAACTTTGGCAGCTGAAATTTAATACAAAAATTTCAGCTGCTATTTAAAATGATTCGAGATTGGAGGAAAACATTGAAGAAATATATATTTAAACGTGTCTTATTAGGCATTTTAGTTTTGCTTGGTGTTGTAACAATTACATTTTTTTTAACACATGTATTGCCTTCAAATCCAGCAGCTCAATGGGTTGGGCCAAGAGCGACCCAAGAACAAATAAACGCTGCAACAATAAAACTTGGCTTAGATAAACCACTGATTGTACAGTTTGAAAAATATTTAATTGATTTATCGCATGGAGATCTTGGATATTCTTTGAAAACTAAGCAACCTGTAGTAAATGAGCTAAAAACATACATACCTCCTACTCTTGAGCTTGTTATAGTATCGACAATTTTAGCTGTAATCATTGGAATACCTTTAGGCTTATATTCTGCAAAGAAAAAAGATAAATTGCTGGATCATTTCTGCAGATTTTTCTCTGTAGGAGCAGTATCTTTGCCGACGTTCTGGGTTGCTTTGTTTTTGCAGCTTATCTTTTATAGATGGCTTGATATTCTGCCTCTTGGTGGGCAAATAGATACTAAAATGAAACTCATATATGAAATTCCGCATATTACAGGGCTGTTGACACTGGATAGTTTAATTTCAGGAAATATGGTACTGTTCGTGGATGTATTAAAGCATTTAATTCTTCCTGCAATTACTATTTCATTGTATCCAATAGGTTTAGTAGCAAGAATGACAAGGTCTGCTTTATTAGAAATATTAGGAGAAGATTATATAAAAGCTTCAAGGTCATATGGGCTTAAGGAAAATTTAGTTTTATGGAAATATGCTTTGAAAAATTCTCTTGGAACTACGGCAACAGTTCTTGCACTGTCAGTTGGTTATACTTTAGTTAATACATTTTTAGTTGAAGCAATATTTAACTGGCCTGGCATTGGAAATTATATATCTACAGCAGTTATATCAATGGACTTTCCGGCTATTATAGGTGTTACATTATTTTCAGCTTGTTCATATGTAATATTAAATTTATTTGCGGACATCGTTATAGCTATAGATCCTAGAGTTAGGGTATAGGAGGTGCATTATGAGAAGTGAAACAACGCAGAAAATAATTAGGTCAAAATTTAATCAGTTTAAAATCAATATATATTTGCTTAAGAAAAATGCACTGACAAGATTTTCTCTATATTCAATAATCTTGCTGGTATTGGTGGCTGCTCTTGTTCCTGTATTTTTGCCGGCAGCGGAACACATAAATCAAGATGCTAATCCCAAATATAAATTGATGGCTCCATCTATTGATCATCCTTTTGGTACGGATGAACTGGGAAGAGACATATTTAAAAGAATTTTGTTAGGTACAAGTATATCTTTGAAAACAGCTTTGTTAGCTGTTGGGTTAGCAATAATAATAGGAGTACCACTGGGAGCAATTGCAGGATATTTTGGGGGTATCGTTGATGAGTTGATAATGCGTTTTACAGATATATTTTTAGGATTTCCGTCTCTTTTGCTTGCAATAGTAATTTCGGCATTTTTAGGACCTAACTTAAACAATGCTACTTTGGCAATAGCTTTGTCATGGTGGCCATGGTATACGAGAATTGTAAGAGGTCAGGCAGTTTCGTTAAAGGAAAGACAGTTTGTCAAAGCGTCCCAAGCTTTGGGGGCACCTTCAAGTAGTATTATTATAAAACACATAGTTCCAAACTGCATAGCTCCAATTGTAGTGCAAGCTTCAATGGATATAGGTGGTGTTATATTAACAATTGCATCTTTAAGCTTTTTAGGTTTAGGTGCACAAGCTCCTATGCCTGAATGGGGCCTCATGGTAAGTACAAGTCGCAATTATTTTTTAAATGCATGGTGGTACAGTATTTTTCCAGGGCTTGCAATATTTTTTACAGTACTAATATTTAACTTGTTGGGTGACGGGTTAAGAGAAATATTGGATCCTAAAACAAGAAAGAATTAGGAGGTGACTGATGGACAAACCATATATTCACATTAAAAACTTAAAAGTGAATTTCAAAACTTATGAAGGGGAAAAGACAGTTCTCGACATAGATGAACTTAAAATTAACAAAGGCGAGGCTTTCGGAATAATAGGCGAAAGCGGAACTGGAAAAACAGTTCTTGCTCTTTCCATATTTCAGCTCTTAGAAATGCCTCCTGGTGAGATTTTAAGTGGCGAAATTCTGCTTGATGGTGTTGATTTATTAAAAAAGACTCCAAAGCAAATGGAAAGAGAAATTAGAGGGAAGAAAATTTCTATGATTTTTCAAGATCCTATGTCAACTTTAAATCCTGTTTATACAATAGGTCAACAAATGATAAATGTCATTATTGAAAATCAAAAAATAAATAAAAGTAATGCAGAAAAAAAAGCAGTTGAAATGTTGAAACTGGTTGACCTTCCTGATGCAGAACGATCAATGGATAAATATCCTCACGAACTTTCTGGAGGACAAAGGCAGCGTGTTATTATTGCGCTTGCTTTAAGCTGTGGTGCTGAATTCATAATAGCTGATGAACCTACAAGAAACTTGGATGTTACGATTCAGGCAGGAATTCTTAAACTAATTAAAAATCTTCAGGAAACTTTAAATGTAACAGTTTTATTCATTGCTAACAATCCTGGCCTTATTTCAGCAACTTGCGATAATACGGCTATACTTTATAAAGGTGTTATTGTAGAGCAGGGAAAAACTAAGGAAGTTTTACGAAATCCAAAACACCCATATACATTTACATTATTAAATGCAATACCAAAGAATAGAAAACATGTAGTAGATATTAATAGTCTTATACATTTGGAGGAAGAAGAAAATCCTGTAGGATCATGCATTTATTATAATAAATGTGTTAATAAACAAAAAAAGTGCAGAAATGTTCAAGAAAATATGTGCGTAGATGAAAGTCATATTGTCAAGTGCAGTTTTATAAAGGAAGGTGTAAAAATTGATTGAAAATATTTTACAAATAAAAAACTTAAAAAAATACTTTCCTGTAAAAAACAGTAAATCTTCTTTTGTAAAAGCAGTTGACGGAGTTTCTTTAAACGTTGAAAAAGGTGAAGTTTTAGGGCTTGTTGGAGAATCAGGTTGTGGTAAATCAACTTTGGTAAATACAGTACTTAATTTAACTAAGCCTACATCAGGAGAAGTTATTTTTGATGGAAAAGACATGTATGCTCTTAACAAACATGAGCTGAGGGAAATACGAAAATATATTCAAATAGTATTTCAAGATCCTTTCTGGTCATTGAATCCAAGAATGCTTGTAAAGGACGTAATCGGAGAACCACTGAGTGTTCAGTCAAAATTAGACAGTATTGAAATACTTGAAAAAGTTGAAGAACTTTTAGATATGGTAGGATTACCAAAAGATGGAGCTTACAAATATCCTCATGAGTTTTCTGGCGGACAAAGGCAACGTATTGCAATAGCAAGGGCTCTTTCGCTAATGCCAAAATTAGTTGTTTTGGATGAGCCGACTTCTTCCATAGATGTAGTTTCTCAAGCACAAATTTTGAATTTGCTTGAAGTTTTAAAAGAAAAGTTTAATTTGACTTATATAGTAATTTCCCATGACTTAAGTGTTGTAAGTTACATGTCTGATAAAATTGCTGTTATGTATCTTGGAAAATTGGTAGAATACGGCGAAACTGAATTGATTTTTGACAATCCAATACACCCTTACACAGAGGCCTTGTTTGCAGCTATTCCAGATATAAATACAGAAAACATTGATGAAATAAAGACACTTGAAGGAAATATACCAAGCTCAATAAATCCTCCATCAGGATGTAGATTTAACACCCGTTGCCCATATGCAAATGATGTTTGCAAAGCAAAAGAACCTGAACTTATAAAGTTAATAGATGGAAGATTAATTGCCTGCCACCTTCACCAATAGTAATTTTTGAAAAAGACAAGAAAGTGTTACTGGTGTTTATTTAAAAATATAGTTATAACAATTTATTAATTATTTAAAGGAGATTAAAATGTCAAAACTTTTAGAGTTTGAATTACAAAATGCAGCAGACAGATTAATAAAAGAAATGTTGAAAGTAAAAAAAGGTGAAACTGTAATAATAACTGCTGATACAAGTTCGAATGAAAATGTAGTGAATGCAACAGCTGCAAGCGTATTTGCTGCAGGAGCAAAACCAATGGTAATAACAACTGCTACCCCAAGTGGAGTCGGGAAGGCAGCAGACATAGATTTGCCTGTTGAAGCATTAGGCGCAGCTTTGTCACACGCAGACGTATGGATAGAATATAATAAACAATGGCTTTTATATTCAACACCATTTGAAATAGCCTTTAACAACAATAAAAAAATAAGATATATCAACTTAGTTGAAATGAACCCTGACTTAATGATTCGTAACATAGGAAATGTTGAAATGCCTATACTGTCAGAATTTATGCATAAGTTCACTGATATGAATATTAAAACGAAGGAATATAAAGTAACGACTCCTAACGGAACAAACCTTACTTTTAAATCAAATCCAAATCATTTGGTTTGCTGTGATGCAGGGGATGCTTCTAAACCAGGAATGAATATGATGCCTGGACAAATAAACGTAGTGCCTGAATTTGACACAGTCCAGGGAACAATTGTATTTGATGGATCTTTGGTTCCTCCTTTCAGACTACTTGATGCTCCGATAAAACTAACAATTGAAAATAGCACAATAGTTAAAGTTGAGGGCGGAAGACAGGCCGAACAATTTGAAAATTGGTTGAAAAGTTTCAATGATCCTAACATGTTCAAGCTTGCTCATATGGCATACGGATTAAATCCTGGAGCTAAGCTTACAGGAGATATAGTGGAAGATGAAAGAGTTTGGGGCTGCGTTGAATGGGGCATAGGATATGTAAGTCCGATTGACGCACCGCCTGTGGGACAAGATGCTAAATCACATTGTGACGGAATATGCTTAAATTCATCGGTATGGCTTGATGGTGTTCAAGTTGTGAATAATGGTAAGTTTGTTCACGAAGAATTAAAAGTATATGAAGACAAAATTTTCAAAAGAGTTTAAGGAGAAAATATGAAAAAATTAAATCAACAGGATTTGCACGATATATTACTTGGAGCAGCCATTGTAGGAACCGGTGGAGGTGGAAGTTTAACTGAAGGATTGGAATTAGTAGACAAAGCATATGATGAAGGTTTTGAATTCACATTGGCTGAAATTGATGAAATACCTGATGATGCACTAATAGGAAGTCCGTACACATGCGGATCCATTGGGATTTTATCACTTGAACAGCAAAAAAAATATGATGCTCTTCCAAAAATAAATGAAGCTAAAGAAGTTGTAGCTATAAAAGTTTTAGAGAAACATTTTGGTAAAGAATTTTATGGTGTTTTTGCCACAGAGCTTGGTGGTTGGAATACAGCTGCTGCACTAAACGTTGCTGCGAGACTTGGAAAACCAATAATTGATGCAGACCCAGCAGGAAGAAGCGTGCCATGCCTTCAGCATTCAACATTGTTTCTAAATGAAGTTCCAATAACTCCAATGGGATTAGCAAACAAATTTGGAGATAGCATGGTCATTTGTAGTGTTGCAAATGATGAGAGAGCTGAAGTATTAGCACGCCAAATGGCAGTTGCAAGCTTTAACTCTGTGGGAGTAGTAGATCATCCTGCATTGTGGGAAGTATTAAAAAATGCATTGATTAAAAACACTATAAGTTACTGTCTTGAAATAGGTAAAACTGCACGGGCTGCAAATAATGAAAACAGAAATTTTGCTTATGATGTAGCTGAAAAGTTCAACGGCTATGTTGTTTTTGAAGGTGAAATAACTGAGGCTGATTGGGAAGATAGGGACGGATTCACTTATGGAAACTTGATAATTAAAGGTGAAGATACAAATGAAGGAGAAGAATTAAGAATATGGTTCCAAAATGAATATATAATGTCCTGGAAAAATGGAGAAGTTTTTGCTACAGTTCCTGACTCCATAAATGTATATATAAAAGATGCTAAAATTCCTTTGTTAAATCCAAATGCCAAAGTTGGAATGAAAGTAACTGTTTTTGTTCTTAAGGCATTTGACGAATGGAGAACTGAAAAAGCAATCAATATACTTGGACCGAGATTTTTTGGGTATGATATGGATTACATAAAAATAGAAGACATTATGAGTAATAAATAATATTTGAAAGAAAAAAGTATTTTATTGATTTGGATAAAGGTGCGCTGAGCGCGCCTTTATTTTAAATCTATTAAAAAATCTAATAAATATAAAATGATAGGTGAATATAAATGATTAGTTTATATGATGTTATAAATAATAGGGCAAGTTGTAGAAATTTTTCAGATAAAGGCATATCTGACAATGTAATAAATAAGATATTAAATGCAGCATGTAAAGCTCCTTCAAGTGGTGGATTTCAAAAGTATTCAATTATTAAGGTAACGAAAGAAGAAACAAAGCATAATCTGGCTAAACTTTGCAGAGGGCAAAGTTTTATAGAAAAGGCGCCTATTAATATAGTATTTTGTATAGATTATAGAAGAATCAAAAGAATAAATGAAGTAATACCTGCACCTTGTGATTTGACTAATAGTTTTATGGAGTTTTTTATGGCAATAATCGATACTGCAATATGTGCACATACATTATGCCTTGCTGCAGAAGAAGAAGGATTGAGTTCTGTTTATATTGGAAATATAATTAATACAATAGATCAAGTATCGGACTTATTACATCTTCCGCAATATGTATGCCCATCTATAATGGTCGTGTTGGGTTATCCTAAAAATAAACCTAAGATGTCTGAAAAATATAATGCCGATGTCATTGTTCATGATGAGGAATATAAGGACATGGATATTGATGATCTTGTTAAACAATATGAAAATAGATATAGAAATTGGAATATGAAAATTACAGATAATATAATTAATAAAATTTATGAAACGTGTTATAAATTGAATGGAAAAGAATTTGCTGATGAATGTAGAAATTACATAATTAACGAGGGTATAATAAGTTCATACCAATTTTGGTTTGGATACTATTATTTACAACAGGAAGAATTTCTTAATTTAGAGGGTTATATAAATTTTATGAAAAAGCAAGGATTTAATTGGATAGGATAAAAGGTTTATTATATTTATATTATCAGAGACGCTACTAAGGTAGTATATTATTATATATTTAAAGCCTGAAAGTTGATCAACTTCCAGGCTCATTATTATTAAGTTTTTCGTTTATGAATGTTTTTTAAGTACCCTGCAAACAGGAACATTAGTATAACCTGAGCTTATGTATTTGTGTGGCTTACTTACTAACTGTGCTTCAATCAATGAAGTTAATACCCCTGAATGGTCTGAATGGTCTTTAATAGCCACTTCATTTTCTTCCAATTTTTCGACTTTTGCAGTTGCTTCAGCTACAGGCATGAAAGTATGCGAATCAATCAATTCAATTTTAGTATTTCCGTTGTTATACTTTTTAAATAGTGCATGGCAGGTTAGTCCTTTGTAATTAATCATCTCAAATTTAGCTTATTATTTTATATTTAGCATATATAAAGTATGTCAGCTTTTACCTCCTTCTTCTAAAATTATTATTATATGTAAAATTATGTTAATGCTATTATACATATTTCGACAAAAATCGTCAATTAATATTTTTAGAATAGTTTTATTTTGAGATGAAAATAAAATGCTAACATGCCATTATATATGATTTGAAAAATAATTTAAAATTAAAAAAGTAAATAAAATTCAAGTGAAATAAAAATTAATTGTACTTTAGTTATTTATAATCTTCATTTAATATAGCATAGACTGCATAATCACTAATCCCTGTGTTATTCTTTCTTGCTTGTCTCAAAATTCCTTCAAACTGCATGCCTGACTTTTTCATAACGACTCCTGAAGCTGGGTTTTTGGTATCATGCCTTGCTTCAATTCTGTTAACGCCTACCTCTTCAAAGAAAAACTTAATTATTGCATGCATAGCTTCAGTTGTAATACCTTTATTCCAAAATTTTTTCCCGATGCTGTAGCCTACTTCGAACAAACTTAAATCTTCAATTAATCTAAATGCCCCTATGCTACCTACAGCTTCATTTGTATCCTTTAGCTCAATGCACCAATGATAATAGTTGTCTTTGTCTGAATCAAATATATACTCGGCAAGTACATCCATTGTTTCATTAATGTTTTTATGAGTTGCCCAGTCCATATGTCTTGTTACATCATCATCGTTTGCCCAATTCTTATACATTTCTTCAGCGTCAGTTAATTTAAATTTTCTTAAAAAAAGCCTTTCAGTTTCAATAAATTTAGTACCTAAGTGATTTAAATGATTCATAAGATCCCCCTTTGAAAATTTTTATTATAGCCTTTACTATTAAATTAAAGGCTAAATAATCCTATTATTATAATACAACAAGGGCCGTTGCCCAATAAGTAATCTTTGGATTGCGTTGATGGTGTGATTCTTTTTATTCTTCGAAAATTGGCAATGATTCTAAAAATATAATATCTTTTCGCAATTTAGCTTTTCCTTCTGCAAGTATTGCAGCCTTTGCTACAACAATTCCTTCTGCAGCTTCTACCAATCTTTCAATAGCTGACAAAGATTCTCCAGTACTAATAACATCATCTATTATAGCTACTCTTTTTCCTTTTAATTCTAAAGCATCTTGCTTATCCAAGACCAGTATTTGTTTTTTTTGAGTAGTAATTGATACTGCTTCATCGATGATAGGCGATTCCATATATGGTTTTAAACTTTTACGAGCTACAATATATTTTTTCATATTTAATAATCTTGATATTTCAAATGTCAAAGGAATGCCCTTTGCTTCAGCAGTTATTAACATATCAACATCAGGCATTCTTTTTACAATTTCCTTTGCAGAAGCACATACTATTTCTGTATCGCCTATAATAACAAAGCTCGCAATGCTTAAGTTGTCATTAATTCTAATAATAGGAAGTTCTCTTTTTACTCCTGCAACCTCAATACAATATTTTTTCAATCTTACTACCTCCTGAATCTTCATAGTTAACTTTTGAAAAATAAATATAACCTTATACATTAAATATTATATATTAGCTTTCAATATTTAGCCACATTTTAGTTCCGATGCTTGTCAATTAAGTTATTATTAAAATTTTTAGTTATTTATGTTTAAAGCAAAAAAAGCAGGGTATATATATTATACCAATTAAATTTTATATACTTAAATAATTCAATTAAGTATTTCAGATGATATTTGAGGTTTATCGCTATAGAGATAAATCAGTTGTCATAATGTAAGTCATGCTGACTGAGTAATATTTTGAGCTCTAAATATAATAAAATATTATTTGAAAAATAGTCAATAAGCTGAAAATTTGGATAGAATGATAATAATCTTATGAATGTTAGCGTTATAAGTAAAATTATAAATCGGACGAAGAAATTTTGGGATTAAAAACGAAAGCAAAATAATGTTAATTTAGAAATAACCAGTGGTATGAAAAGCAATATGAATATTTTAGGGACAATGAGATTGCAGAAGCGATCTTTCAAAATCAGATATCATTGAAAGAAAGTATTGGAATATTGGAATAGGTAATAAAATGAAGTTGGTAAATAATAAAGAGGAGCCAGAAATGGAAATTCTCATCGAAAACAGATAGCACCCGATTTTCAAAGAAATGCGAAAATTGGGTGCTATTTGATTTTCTTTAGCTTTTTAAAATGTTTCTTTTGTTTTTTAAATAAAAGTATAAATCTTCATAATTTCTCCATATGGTTGAGTTATAATAAATAAAAAAACCTGGAGGAAAAAAATGAAAAAAATATTATTTTTATTTATCGCAGCGGCTGTTATACTTGGACCAAATCAAAAAGCATATGCTGCTAACATGGTATCAGATATGGCAGTAACAAAAGGTGGTCAATCAGTAGCTGAATGTGCAAAAGCTATGGATAAAGGAATTCAATATATCCATTTTATGAAATCTTTGAAAACTAAGGTTTTATGGTAGTTACAATAAATTTTAATGATAAAAAATTAAAATTCACTATTTGTAGGTTTAAAATTATTTAGATGTAATTTTATATAGCGGTTACAATTGAATATAAGAGTACAATTTGCTATAATGAATTATTAATTTATATATTTTAAAAGAATAAGTTGAAGTTTAATTATTCTAATCAATATGGGGGCAAAAGTTTTTGTAATTTGATAATATTGTTACTAATTTAAATTTTAAAAAGAGCCTTGCAAAAACTAATTTTTAAAATATTCGTTTTTTAACATAGAATATACAATTTGGTCTAAATATCCTCGTTCAGATTTATAGTTTTGTCTTAAAACTCCATCACAATGCATTCCAAGCCCTTCATAAAGCTTAATTCCTTTGATGTTGTCAGTATAAACATCCAGCCAAAAGCGATTTATATTTTTTTCTTCAAATGCATATTTAAATAATGCCTTTATAACTTCCCTGCCATATCCAAGCCCCTTTTTTGTAATAACAATATTTCTAAGTTCGAAAACATCAGATTTGAAATGCAATTTTATTAATGCATACCCAATAATTGAATTGTCCTCCTTTAGTATAAACGTAAACAGAAGAAAGCTTGGATCATTAATTTCAGTTTTATGTTCATCATATGTACCGCTCCAAACAAAATCTTTGTTTTCATTATCCCTCTCTATCGTCATAATAGTTTCAATATCTCTTTCAACTGCATTTAATATGTACAAGCGTTTTGTTTCTATCATGTCAACCTCCACTCCTACTCAGTTAGAATAGCAATTGCTCTGATAGGTGCTCCATCTGCATTTTCGTATTTAAGCGGAAGAGCACAGAATGTGAAAATCTTATTTCCTACATCACCCAAGCGAGCAAGATTTTCTATAATGACTATATCAGTTTCAGAGAAAAGTTTTCGATGGAGTGTCAAATTCTCATCCGATATAGGGTCTAATCCTATCACATCTAAGCCGACCCCTTTTTTATTATTATGTATTAAATATTCTGCCACTTCTTCTGTAATATATGGATATTCTCCAAAATAGGCACTTGTACCCCAATACTTATCCCAACCTGTATGAAATAAAATATATTCTGCCCGATTTGCTTTTTCTTTGACATTATTAATATAACTCATAGTAATCCTTTGACCTTCTCTCAAATCACTACAATCAATAACTATCCCTTTGCCAATAAATTGTTCTATTGGAAAAGTGTCCAATGTAGTCCTGTGAGAAAATAAATGTACTGGTGCATCCATATGAGTTCCAGTATGTGAAAACATTGTGATTAAAGTTTCTTTAAAACCGTCTTTTTCATAAGTATTTGCGGTTTTTAATTTTGGACCTTCTGTTCCCGGATAAACTGACATACTTTCCGAAATTGTGTGCGTTAAATCAATAACTTTCATAACAAACTCTCGCTTTCTAAATAAATAGTGTTTTCTAAAACTAAATAAGCCTAATGAATTTGAATATACCAGTTATTTCAGTTATTTACCACAACTCCTTACTTCCTCAAGAACAGTTTAATACAAGCTTACATGCTTCTATGTCTTAATTATATCATGTTCGTAATGAAATATAAAGATTAAATCAATTTTTAAATACTTAACTTTGCACATATGGACCTTGCCATTGAAAACGTCGGAAATACAGAGTCATCACGAAGGAGTGGCAGGGAGATAATTTCAAAAGCCCTGAAAGAAAAAATCATTGTATAGCTATTACAGGCGATGTTGCTAAATGGGTTGCTAATGAATTAATTGAAGATGGAAAAGTTCTGGTACGTAATCATTAAAAGCTAAAAGGGCTTAAATTATATTATGGGTAACAAGAAAAATCAAAATATAATAATAAAAAAAGTTGATACCCTATAATATATTTCTAATATTCGAATATACTATATATAAGATAATTTTTCACTTGGGCCCCCAAGTAATAAATTATTAGAGAGGCTGTACTGTTGGTACGGTCTCTTTTTTTGTTATAGTGATGAAATTAAGCATAATAAAGAAAATTTAAACAATTAAGAAAAAACCACAGATTAAATTATTATATATGGTTTTTTTTATTTATTTTCAACTAATTTGACTTATTTTGAACATTGAGTTATAATATATATATGATTTTTATTTGTAATTTAAATGATGCAAATTCAAAGGAGGCTTTAAAATGGAGTATATTGGGGAATTAGTAGAACACAAAACCTTTGGTATAGGAAAAATAACAGAATTTAATGATATATATATTGTAGTGAAATTTGAAGATGGAGTTTTAAAAGATTTTGTGTATCCTGATGCTTTTGATTTATATTTAAAATTAACTAATCAGACATTAAATAATCAAGTTAAAGAAAAGTTAGCTATTCACAGGGAAAAAGAAGCTGAAAAAGAATTAATGGAAATAGAACGTAAAGAAGAAGCTCATAAACTTAAATTATTGAAATCTGAAATAGAAAACTCGAAAAAAATTAGTATTAAAAAAATTGATTCTAATATTGTTTTTAAATGTAATTATTGCGATGGTGGCTCTAATAATAATGGTATAGGATATAAGTCTGTTTGCAGTGATGAAATTATAAACTATAATATTAATATTGCAAAAAACAAGGTGTGCAGTGCACCTGAATGCAACTGTAATCAGTATTTGTTAGGAAATATAACAAAATCAGAACTTGAAGAAAGAAATAATGAAAATAAAAATTTCTGTAATGAAAGAAATTTATTAAATAATTGGTTTTCTTATCCTGATATAAGTTATATTGCCAAAGATGGAGCAAAAGTTAAGAATTTGAAAAATGTAAATCAAGGAAGTCTTGTATTATTATCAACAGTATTACCTAATGAAAAGGAAAAAGATAGGATTATTTTTGGTGTTTATTTGTTACAAGACGATTATTTATTTGCTTATAATACTGAAGGATACCTGAAAGCACACGATAAATATAGGGTGGAGTTATCTTTTGATGAATCTAAAAAAATTAGATTTTGGGATTATTGTTATAATACGAAAAATCCTAAAAGAATAGCAAATAGCAGCACCACATATAGATATTTTGATGATATTCAAGCGGCTCAAGTACTAAAGGCTATAATGGATATAAAGAAGCATACTTCTGAAGAAGCAATAATTAACGAGATTTTCGAAGAATATTGTAAAGATAAAAACATTAATGTAAACACGATACCTTTACCTATTTAACAATATATCAATATATCATCAACAATCTAAAAAGTTGGATGGAATAAGTTAATAGTAGTGTTTTATATTTTAAAGAGGTTTAGCAATACAAAGCTAAACCTCTTTAGTTATGTATTTATTTTTTATTTAAAGCCTGTATCACTTAAATTAAGACATTTGTAAAACAAAAAATAGAAATTCCAATGGCTTTACTTTATAAAATTAAACATATATAATATTAAATATAAAGCACTATTAAAACTAATTTAAAAATTTGGAGGAACTATGAAAGCGTATGATTTAATAAATAAAAAGGAACTTGAAGTAAATTATGATAGCCTTGTTGAGTTAATGAGAAATAATAGACAAGTTGATTTGATTCTTGCTGATAAGAAAACAGATGGAGATGGATATTTAACTTGGGACTCTGAGCATTGGACACTTATTAATACAAATAAATTTATGAGGTGTTATTCATTAGAAGGTAGACAGCTTAGAGATTTTACTTCTCACAATATATATGATTTGAAAAATGATTTTAAGCCAGAAGAAGCTAAGGAAATTCAAATAAATTAATAAGAATGATGTTGGTATAAGGCTGTAGTGCCTGTGACAACTCTCAAATAAACAAAAACAAACTGTCGAATCAATCGACAGTTTGTTTTGTTTATATTTTGAATTATTTTAATTCCTCTACCGCTGTTAGACCTGATATACGACCAAAAATTACGATATCTGCAACTGCATTACCACCAATACGGTTTCCACCATGAACGCCACCTGTAATTTCACCTGCTCCGTATAATCCTTTAATTGGAGTTCCTTCAGTACTGATAATATGAGCTTTTGTATCTATTTTTACTCCACCCATAGTGTGGTGAATTCCTGGCGTTACTTTAATTGCATAGTAAGGACCTGCTTCTAAAGTTTTAGTCATGTGTTTTCTACCAAACTCTGTATCTACACCAGATTTTGCCAATTCTGTATATGCCTTCATTGTACTTTCAAGAGTAGCTTCATCTATTGTTAATGCTCTTGCTAATTCATCGATTGTTTCAGCTTTAGTAGCATAACCTTTTTCAATATATCCTGCCAATGAAGCATTTTCTATACGCATTTCTTCATTAGTAATTAGGTATGCCTGTCCATCCGTTTGTTCTAATATTTTTGCTGAAACTTTATCACGTGTAAGCAACTCATCTGTAAATCTCTTACCTTCAAAATTAACAAGTATAGCACCGTCACCTCTTAAGCCTTCAGTAAACAAATATCCAGTACCTGGATCAGTTGTAGGATGAATTTGTATTTCTCCTATATCTGTCAAATCAGCTCCAACTTCTTGTGCCATGACAATTCCATCTCCTGTAGCACCTTGATGATTTGTTGTTGAAAATCCTTTTAAATCTGGGCGGTATGTTTCTACCATTTCGCTATTAGCACCAAATCCTCCAGTTGCAAGAATAACTGCTTTTGCATTTATTGTAAAAGAATTTCCATTCTTATCTGTTGCTTGAATTCCAGTTACAACTCCATCTTTTTCAATGATTTTTTCTGCTTTAGTTTCAAGCATAATATTAACATTTTGTTCTTTTAATTTATTAGAAAGAACTTTAACTATAACTGGTCCTACAGGTGAACCATCTTTAGGAGAGTGTATTCTTGGGTTTGTTGCACCACCAGATAAAGTTACTCTTTCTATACCTGCACCCATGTTATTTAACCACTCTATAGCTCCTGGAGCATTGTCAACTAATGTTCTTAGAAGATCTGGATCATTTAAATCTTTTCCGCCCTTCATTGTATCATCATAGAAAGTTTGTTTAGTATCTTTTACTCCAGCTGCTTCTTGGATAGGAGTTTCTGCTGCATTTATTCCTCCAGTTGCACGGTTAGTATTTCCACCAACAATAGGCATTTTTTCTATAATTACAACAGATTTGCCTGCATTTGCAACTTCTATAGCAGCACTCATACCTGCACCACCAGCTCCAATAACTACTACATCAACATCTATATCTTTTTGAGCTTCTTCTTTAGGCTTGTCCGAAGGAGTTTTTAATGCATTCATATCTGCTCCTGATTTTTCAAGTGCTGCAGTTATTGCAGCTATCATTGCATTACTTGAAACTGTTGCACCGCTAACTGCATCAATGGCAAGGCTTTGACTTGAAATAATTCTATCTATGACCTGTTCTTTTGCTCCTCCACCAATACTTTCTGTCTCTTTCGGAGCATCAATTTCAATTTTTGTGATCTCATCTTTTGTAACGGTTACTTTTGCTGTTATAGTACCGCCGAGTCCTTCAGCTGTTCCTTCATAAGTTCCAGGATTAAATTTTCCTTTAACTTCTTTACTTTGACACCCTGAAAGTGCTCCAACTAACATAAGAATTAGTAATAAAAAACTAACATTTTTTAATATTTTTTTCACAATGTTCTCCTTATTTTCTTTTATATGCATTAATCTACTTACTTTGCTCGTCGATTTTAACAAATTTTAATTTGATTGTAAACAGTTTTTTCAATTTTCGACATTAATTTTAGTGTGTTTTTACTTTAACAAAGGAGGTGTACGTTTTTTTCAACCACTTTATTTATTTGCTTAATATTACATTTCCTAAATAAATTTTACTTTAATGCAAATTTTTTCAAATTGTAAAATAAAGTAAGTAGTAATTCATAAAACAACTTCAAAGCTGAAAATAAATGATGGTAATTATCCATTACTATTGGGGTGATAAGCAAGACTAGTATGATTACATAACTGTGTTTTTTAAAAAGTAGTTGACTAATCAATTATTATTAATTATAATAGTTGACAAGTCAACTGAGGTGATAAAAATGAAAGAACATAAAAATATAGGCAGATTAATTTCAATACTGCACAGACAATCACAAATTTATATGAATAATGCCTTAAAAGAATTTAATATTACATCTGGAGAATATCCATTTATGATGTATCTATACAGAAATGAAGGATTAACTCAGGATGAATTGTCATCTTATTTATATATAGACAAAGCTGCTACTGCAAGGGCGATAAAATCTTTGATAGAGAAAGAGTATTTGTTAAAATACAAAGACAATTCTGATAAAAGATGCAACAGAATTTATTTAACTGATAAATCTAAGAAAATCAAAAATGAAATAAGGCAAAGTGTGTGGCATTGTAGCGATATATTAAGTGAAGACATTGATTTGGAAACATTTGATCTTGTATATGAATCGCTTAATAATATGGTAATTAAAATAGAAAAATTAAATTGTAAAAAAAATACGGAGGATTAATATGGAATATGTAAATCCATTGGGTGAAGAAAAAATATCTAAACTTTTAATTAAGTTTTCCATTCCTGCTATAGTGGGAATGATGGTTAATGCAATGTATAATGTAGTTGATAGAATTTTTATCGGCAATGCTGATTATTTAGGAGCAAATGGTATAGCAGGAGTAACATTGGGCTTTCCTGTCATATTAATATTTTTAGCCATGGGCATGTTGTTTGGTGTAGGCGGTGCTACATTATTTTCAATGAAACTTGGAGAAAAAAAACAACAGGAAGCAGAAAATATACTTGGAAATGCTTTTGTTATGTTAATAATTGCTGGATTATCAGTTACTATTATAGGGCAAATATTTTTGAAACAAATCCTTGTATTCTTTGGTACGTCACCAGAGTTATTAAACTATGCAACTGAATTCATGAGCGTAATATTATGGGGAGCAGTTTTTCAGATAATTGGAATGGGTATGAACAATTTTATTCGTGCTGACGGCAATCCCAAAATTGCTATGACTACAATGTTTGTAGGAGCAGGTGCAAATATTGTATTAGACCCAATATTCATATATGTTTTTAAATGGGGGTTAGCAGGAGCTGCATTAGCTACAATTATTTCACAAATGCTTTCTGCCGCTTGGGTTATAGCTTATTTTTTAGGTAAAAGAAGCAGAATTAAATTAACTCTCAAAAATATGAAGCTTAAAAAATCTTTGGTATTAAAAATTGCTTCATTAGGTATGCCAAGCTTTTTAATGCAGGTTGCAAGCAGTTTTTTAAATGCTACACTTAATAAAAATTTAATGATCTATGGCGGTGATATTGCAATCTCAGCTATGGGAATAATCAACAGCATTATAACTATTTTAGTAATGCCTGTAATAGGCTTAAATCAAGGTGTTCAGCCAATTGTAAGCTTTAACTTTGGAGCAAAAAAATATGACAGGGTAAAAACAGCTGAAAAACTTGGCATAATAGCAGCTACAATAGTGGTTACAATAGGCTATTGCCTCGCTATGATTTTTCCTGAACAATTAATTTCAATGTTTAATCAGGAATCAGAGTTGGTTAGTTTTGGAAGTCACGCATTGAAATCATGGCTTTTTTTCCTACCTGTTGTTGGTTTTCAAATTATTGCTGCGAGCTTTTTTCAAGCTATCGGCAAATATAAATCTGCAATGTTTTTAACACTTACAAGACAAGTAATCCTTTTGATTCCTGCTATAATTATTTTTCCTAAATTATGGGGAATTAATGGTCTTTTAAAAGCAGGTCCATTTGCAGACATATTGTCAGCTACTTTGACATGCATTTGGTTTATGAATACCATAAATAAATTAGGTGATGAAACTAAAATAAATTTACATTCAAAAATAGCAACAGAAAATAGAGAATTATAAAATTATATAAAAGCATTAATATTTTGCATATTGATGCTTATTATTTAATAAGATAAGTCTAAATTTCATATACTGTTAATACAGACTTGTTTATGATATAATATTAAGTATGTAATGACTTTAAGTTTCAAAACGAGAGGTAGAAAATGAAAAAAATAAAAAATATTATATTAATCATATTTTTGTTACTGCTAATAACAGCAGCCACAATAGTCTACTGGCAGCGTGACAATATTTTAGCATTAATTAATGCAACAAAATATTCTTCAGAAGATTTAGAAACTAAAATTGATTCAAATAGAGAAAATTTACAAGAAGAATTAAAAAATTATACAACAAAATCAATTAGTGACATTTCTTTAGAAGATGAGCAAAAACTTCTCATGGGTGAAATAACTCTTGAAGAAGTATTAAAAAAATATAATCTTCCATCGGGTGAAAAAGCTGATGTAACGGAATCTACTGAAAACAATGCAAAGACAATTGATGATGCTGTTAATACTGCAGTGAGTGAATTAAATGTTTTGAAAGCAGAGTTTATTTCTG
>DIVM01000288.1 GCA_002435835.1 Firmicutes bacterium UBA6132 | reverse complement strand
ATCATGAAGATTTTGCTTAATAAAAATATCAATTGCATCATTTTTATTCATCATAATTTTATTAATAGGCAATTTTGCATCCACTATTTCCTGCATTCTATTAATAATTTTTTTTATTTCTTCTTCATTTAAAACATAATGATTATTATTTTTAATTATTTCAGTATACAACCCTTTATTTAACGAATGTTCTATAGATATGTCTACATTTTTCAATATATCTCTGCAAGCTTTAATATATATAAAACACAAAGTCCTAACATAAATTTTATGACCATCATTATCTTTTATATCAAGAAATTCTACTTTATCCCCTTCTTTTAAAGAATTTGAGGTTAATTCTTGAATTTTATTATTTATTTTAACTGCAAGATATTTATTATATTTATTATTATAAATATTTTTTGTTAAGTCATAAAGAGATACATAATTATCATATTTAACTTTTTTACTATCATCAGAAATTATTTCAATATTCATGCAAACTCCTTTGTTGTTAATATTATAGTATTACCCGCTCACTTATAGAAGATTCAATTTCTTTATTATTTAAATAACTTAATTCATTTTCAAATCCATTTAATATAATTTTATATGCATGCAACATCTGATAATGTTCATTATCTTTTTTACCGTATTTTTTATCACCTACAATAGGATGACCTATGGATGAAAGATGTGCTCTTATTTGATGAGCTCTACCTGTTTCAAGTTCTATTTCAAGCCAAGTAAATTTACTTTCTGTACTTAAAGGACGTGCATACGTAATAATTTCTTTTGTATTTTCACTTTCTTCTTTAACTACTTTAACCATATTTTTAAATCCATCTTTTATTATAAAATCTTTTAATTCTAAATCTCTTTGAACTATGCCATGTACTTTAGTAATATAAAGTTTTTTTATTTTTCTTTCTCTTATAGCTTTATTTGTTTGCTTTAATGCATCATAGTTTTTTGCAGCAATAACTAATCCAGATGTATTTTTGTCCAATCTATTACAAACGGCTGGTTTAAATGTAAAGCTAATATTTTCTTCCTTTGCATCTAAATACATTTTTATTTCATCAATTAAATTCTTTTGGCTTGTTAAATCAGGCTGTGTACTTAATCCAACTGGTTTATTAACTATTAATAAATTGTCATCTTCATAAACAACTTTAAAATGTATGCTTGTTTGATTTAAAGTTTTCTTTTCTCTGAACTTATCAATAGTTTCATCTGCCAAATATAATTGCAAAACATCATCTAATTTTAATACATCTTCAGGTTCAACTTTAGCTCCATTTAATTTAATATTTTTTTTACGTATCATTTTTTGTATAAATGACGTATTTGCTTTGTTTAAATATTTTTTTAGAAATCTGTCTACTCTTTGACCACTATCATTATTAGTAATTTTTATTTCTTTCATATTATCTTTATCTCCATGTTTATATATATTTTATTTTTGATATTTTATGTATTTTACCAAAAAGTGGTTTTATAAATTTAAAAATCAAATTATTTTAATTATATCAGATTTTATTTAAATGTATATATTATAATTTCCAACTGTACTTTGTTTAAAACATTTCTAATTGTAAAATTTACCGCTTATTATTAAATGTGGATATTGTAAGTATAACACTTTTATGTTAAAATATATTATGGTTTGAGAAATTTGTCGAGGAGTTGTATATGAAAAAAATAATTAATGCCATTAAGGATTTTCTATATAATATAACTGATTACGGTTTAATTATAACTGTAGTAGTTATAATGATAGCAGTATTGGCATGGCGCTTTGATATCTTGTTTAACAAAGGTATAGAAAAAGAAGCAATTGCAAGCATCCCAAATACAAGCCAAAATGCTAATACAAATGAACCAAACAATGAAAATGAAAATAATGAGAATAGTGATCCTAGTGAAGAAGACAATAAATCAGTTATAACAGTTGAAATACCACAAGGTTCTTTTCCCGCTGCCATAGGTGAAATATTGGTAAATGAGAATTTAATTGAAGATGAAAATGAATTTCTAAACCGTTCAGTTGCATTAGGTCTTGATACAAAGCTTCAAAGCGGAACATATGAAATTGAAACAGGTATGTCATTAGATGATGTAATTAAAATAATTGCACATATGAATTAAATTTAATAGATAAGGGGACGTATCATCTGTCAGAAATACAGATGATACGTCCCCTTATTTTAATATTTTTCATTTACATAATAATCAATAACTGATTTTTTTCTACCTTCTAAAAATACTTTTTCTTTTTTTAAAACTTCTAGGAGCCAAATACTTTTAGAATGTAATACAGCAAATTCGAAATCTTTTAATACAATTTCAAAAAGCTTTCCTTCAAGAAGAACTGATTCCATTTTTATAAAATACGCTTCTACATTATCATATTGCAAAAACCTTAAAAGCCTAAAAGAAGTTTTATCTTTTTCATTGTAATAATAATCTGCTTCTTGCAAGTATTTACTGTAAAAACTAACATGCTTTCCTTTTTCCTTTATATCCTGTGCAACCATCCTATGATATTTTGCCATCATATTGAAATATTGATAGTTATACATTCCTTTTTCGAAGCTGTCAATTCTTTCAAATGGCTTAACAGATTTTTCAAGCATATAATTATAATTGAGTTCAAGATACTCTTTTTTATTTATATCTCCATTCATATGCTGAATTATAAGCATATCCCTGTGCTCGAAAAATTCATCGAAAATAGTTTTGTTTCTTTTAAAATAATTCATATAATCACTCTTTCTAATTGTAAAACAATATTTAGTCCATATAAGATTTTAACAGAATATTGAATGTTTATCAACTATTAAAATCCACCAATTTAATTAGTAATTAGTGGATTTTATATTTAATTTATTATTAAACTCTTAATAATTCATCATTTACTATTCTATCCCTTAAAGATTCGGGCAAATCTTCGAAATCATAATTTACACTTATTACAAAGTCAACATTGAATTTATCGGACAAATATTCTAATCTATCTATTACTATTTGTAATTTATCCTTACCGGTCTGTGCTATTTTATATAATCCATCTATGTAAACCACTTCTACATCATAATCAGTTGCAATTAAACCACATACGAAACCCTGGAACTGTTCATCGTTCATTAATCCATATTCTTTTGTGTTTATATATCTGATTCTGTAATCTAAATCAAATATGTGCCTATTGTTAGCTTCTAAGAAAACCATTTTGCCCTGAACGCTGTCAAGCCTACTATTTGCCATATCAATCATTCTTGTTGTTTTTCCTGTGCCACTGTGTCCGCAAACTAATTGCACCATAATAATCACACTCCTAATTTTTGTATTTTTAAAAAAGTAAAACTATTACATACATATTGTACCACATAATGAAAATGTTTACACTATTTATTTTTACTTTTTACAAAATTTTCTTTTACAAAAATTTTGCTTTTATACCTTGATAGCTACCTCCTTGTATCATTTTATCTAAAATTTCATCTTTTATTTTCCACCAGCTCATTCCCCAGTTTACAAAAAGAGAATTTTCTTCTGGAGCTCTGCCGATGAGTCTTTGAACCACTATGTTCTCATTTAAATGTTCAAGAAATAAAATAACCCTGTTTATATATTCATCTTTTGAAATCAATTGAATTTCATTGTTTTTATATAGCATTCCCATTTTAGTATTTTCCATTATATATAATGAATGAAGTTTAACTTGATTTACTTTTAATGCTGACAGAATTTTTGCAGTTTCTACACTATCAATCATAGTGTCATTTGGTAAATTTAAAATTACATGTGTGCATATTTCAAAATCATATTTTTTTATTCGAATAACAGCATCAATAAATTCTGCAAGAGTGTGCCCTCTGTTGATTTGTATTAAAGTGTGATAATTAACTGTCTGAAGTCCAAGCTCAATAGATATGTTTATGTTGTATTCTTTTTTTATATAACTTAAAAAATTTAAATATTCTTCTCCTAAGCAGTCAGGCCTTGTTGAAATAGAGATCTCTACTATATTTTCAACAATAGCGTCTTCTATATATTTTTTAAATAATTCAATACTTAGATATGTATTTGTATAATTTTGAAAATAAGCAATAAATTTTTTAGCTTTATACTTTTTTGAAATATAATCCATATTTGTTTTTATTTGCTCTTTTACACTAAGTTGATTGTCAAGCATTTCAAAACCAGTACCTACATCTGCACAAAATGTGCAACCACCATGTCCTATTGTTCCATCCCTATTAGGACATGTAACAGGAAGATTCACAGGAAGTTTATAAACTTTTTCTTTATATTTGTTTTTTAAATATTTTGAATATTCATTATATATTTCTGTCATGGGTTAAGTATCCTCTTATATTTAATTTTACCAATTTTTTAGTTTTTATTTTATTATAAAGAAAAATTTTTTTAAAATCAATTTTTTTTGTAAAATAATTGTACATTTTGTAAAGTACATATATTTTTTCTTTTTTTCCATTAATTATATGATATTATTTTAAGTTTTTTGTAGATAATACTAAAACAAAATCAAATTATTAAGGAGGTTTTTATGAATATGAAAAATGGTTTAGTTCCAACTATCTTAGGAACAGCAGTTGCAGCAACAGGATTAGCACTTAAAAATTCAAATTTACCAAACACTTATAGAAATGGATTAATAGGTTTTGGAGTAGCAAATATTTTACTTGGATCAGCTGAAATGGTAAGTAGCAATATGCAAGGAAATAATATGGTTCAAAAAGTAACAAAAGCTGTAAGTAATATGTCAATGAACAGCATGCAATAAAAAAATAAATTAATGTATAACAAAAGACTTTTGATAAAAATATCAAAAGTCTTTTGTATTTTATATTATTTTTTTTTAACAAACACTTATTAGGGGTGGTAGTTTTCTTATCCGGTGTTTAAGCAAATATAACATAGAGTAATGTGTATAATCCAGCAAGGCCTATTAATATGTATAATACTCTACCCACTGGACTTTTAAGTCCTCCAAAAAAGTTATCAATTAAATCAATCTTCGCAATTCCATAAAGACCCCAATTTAAAGCTCCTAAAACAACCAATATTGATGCAATTGCAGTTATTATTCCCATATATCCTCCTAAAATCAATTCTTTATACATTATATTGACAATCAAAGGGAAATATGTACATGTTTCAAATATTTTTAAATTGGAAATAACTTTAATAACTCCCTACAAACACCAGAGTTGTTATTATCAAATTCAGAAATTTTATCTGCTGCATTAATACAACTTTCTGTTCCATTTTTCATAGCTATTCCAAAACCAGAATTTAATATTAATTCTATATCATTATTGTCATCACCAAAGGAGACAATTTCATTAGCACAAATGTTTACACTTTCAGAATACTTTTTTAAAGATCTCCATTTACATCCATCTATATGCAAAAACTCAAGCAACGCTTTATTTTTCAAATTCAAATTGCATAGAGAATTAAATTTTCCATCATTTATTTTATTAGTTTCTAAATATAAATCATTTAGTTTTTTATTTTCTGATAAATAACAAACTGCTAAAATATTATTTATGCTATGTTCAAATGTAGTTAATTTTGCTCTTTTATTGTTTTTATCTATGTAACCATGATACATCTCATCTGTATTTTCTTGTTCATAAATCATATCATAGCCATTTATATATTCATCCACATGTAAAACAGGATGTAAATTAAATTTTAATCCCTCTTCATAAATATTTTTAAAGTATTCAAAATTTAAATAATTGCATTCTAAAACTTCATCAGTGTGAGAACGCCTAACCATAGCTCCGTTGTTAGCTAATATTACAGGATTAATATTTTTAATTTGCTCTGTTAGTTTTTTAGCGAGATAATAATTTCTTCCTGTAGCAATTACAATTTCAATTTTTAATTCATGGAGTTTGTTTAATATTTCAACATCCATACGACTAATTTTTTTATCATCATTTAACAAAGTACCATCTAAATCAATAACTACCATTTTATAATTCAAAATATCACCTCCAATTTAATTATATATTTAATAAATGAATTTGTACATATTTAAAGTATACAAATGTTTAGCAAAATAAAAAACAGCTCATTCGAACTGTTTTCTATTTATAATTAAATTATTTTACTAATTCTGCATGTCTGAAATCCCATTTCAATGTTGATGTTAATTGAACTCCTTCAACAACAGCCTCATCTACTACTGATTTTAATGTGTAGTAGTAAATTGGTGCAACAACCATGTTGTCCATCATTATTTGTTCAGCTTGTTTTAATAATGCATCTCTGTCAGTTCCAGTTGCTTTTCTTGAATCAAATATAGCTTTGTTGAAAGCTTCTTGTTCAGGGTTTAAAGTTTTGTCATGAGCTGCAACTACAGGTTCTTCTTTATATCTCCATTGTATGTCATTGTTTCCAGAGTTAGAAGTATATAAGTCAAGCATAGTCATAGGATCAGCATAATCTCCTAACCAACCACCTCTTGCTATTTGGTAATCTCCGACTCTTCTTGCTTCTTGGAATACAGCCCAGTCTTGGTTAATTAACTTAACATCAACACCAAGGTTTTGTTTCCACATTCCTTGTAAAGCTTCTGCTTGTTTTTTATTGTTATCATTTGTGTTATATAAGTAAGTTATTTCTGGTAATCCTTTACCATCTGGATATCCTGCTTCAGCTAATAATGCTTTTGCTTCTTCAACTTGTGCTTTAGTTGGGTCAATGCCAAATTCAGGTAACATATTTCCATCAGCATCCATTTGTCTGAATGAAGTTCCATCAGAATAAGTTAATGATGAAGGAACAAATCCAGTTGCTGGCAATTCTCCACCTTTAGTAACTTGTTCAACGAATTGTTTTCTGTCAATTGCTAATGTAAATGCTTTTCTAACTCTTACATCACCAAAAACTTCATCATCTACGTTAAAGTTTATATACCATGTTCCGATACGTGGATAAATTTTGAAGTTAGGATCTTCTTTTTGTAAAGTTGGTATAGATTCTATTGCTACAGTATCAAGGATTTGGATTTCTCCATTTTGATATCCGTTTAAAGCAGTTGTTTGTTCAACTATCATAAGACCTTTAACACCGTCTAATTTTACATTTTCTGCATCCCAATAGTTTTCATTTTTAACCATTAAAATATGAGAACCTGTTTGATATTCAGTTAATTTGAAAGGTCCATTTGAAATACAAGTAGTTGGGTCTTTTTCCCAACCTTCGCCTTTAGCTTCAACAGAATCTTGTCTTACTGGGTTGTAAGTATAGAATGATGTTAAACTTAAGAAATAAGGTACTGGGAATTTTAATTTAACTTCTAATGTTTTGTCATCTAAAGCTTTAACTCCAACTTCATCTCTAGAACCAGTTCCGCTAAAATATTCTTCAGCTCCTACTAAATAAGAAGTTACGATGAATGAATATTCAGAAGCTGTTTCAGGATCACATGCTCTTTTCCAAGAATATTCAAAATCTTTAGCAGTTAAAGGTTGACCATCCGACCATTTAAGACCATCTCTTAATGTAAATGTATAAGTCATTCCGTCATCAGATATTTTCCAGCTTTCAGCAGCTGCTGGTTCAATTCCATCTTGAGTTTCTCTTGTTAATCCTTCAAATAAGTTGTTGATAATATGACCACCGTCATTAGCACTGTTTAATGTTGGGTCCCAAGTTTCTGGGTCAACTCCTATGTTCCATACTAAATACTCTGGTTCTGCATTCGTTTGCTCGCCTGTTGGAGCTGGCGTTTGTGGTGTTTCTTTAGCGCAACCAACAGAAACGGACAATACCATTGCAAGTACAAGCATTAATGATAATACTCTTTTTAACATAAAATCCCTCCAAATTTTTGTATGTATTTACAGTTAACATAAATTAACTGTATTTATATTATTAACCATTTTACGCAATATGTCAAGCATTTCTTGTATTGCGTAAAATGGTATAATATCAATTTTTGCTTATTTATCAAGCAAATGACATGCTACGTAATGTTCGTTACCTATGTTTTTAAACACAGGATCAACTTCTTTACAAATATCCATTGCATATCTACATCTTGTTCTAAATTTACATCCTGAAGGAGGATTAACCGGACTTGGTACATCACCTTCAAGTACAATACGTTTAGAAGATTTAGCTACATCAGGATCAGGTATTGGGATAGAAGACAACAATGCCTGAGTATATGGATGTATAGGGTTTTTGTACAATTCAGCGCTTGTTGTTATTTCTACTAAGTTTCCAAGATACATAACTCCAACTCTGTCTGAAATATGCTTAACCATTGATAGGTCATGAGCTATAAATAAATATGTTAAATTTCTTTCTTTTTGTAAATCTTCAAGCATGTTTACAACTTGAGCTTGTATGGAAACATCAAGAGCTGAAATTGGTTCATCACATATTATGAATTCAGGGTCAACAGCTAAAGCTCTTGCAATTCCAATACGCTGTCTTTGTCCTCCTGAAAACTCATGTGGATAACGGCTTGCATGGTCTTTGTTTAATCCAACAGTATCTAATAATTCAAAAATACGTTCTTCTCTTTCCTTGCCTGTTGCAAGATTATGAATGTCAATAGGTTCTCCTATAATATCAGAAACTGTCATTCTTGCATCAAGAGAAGCATATGGGTCTTGAAAAATCATCTGCATTTTTTTTCTATAAGGCATCATTTCTTCTCTGTTTAATTTAGCTATATCAACACCATTATACAGAATTTGTCCTGATGTTGGATTATAAAGTCTTATTATGGTTCTGCCTGTTGTAGTTTTACCACAACCAGATTCTCCAACAAGACCTAATGTTTCACCTTTTTTAATATAAAATGATACATCATTTAATGCTTTTGTAACTTCTAATTGTTTTTTTATAAAGCCTTTATTTTTAACGAAGTGTTTTGTTAAATTTTTTACTTCAATTAAATTTTCACTATTATTATTTACCAATTCTTACTCCTCCCTTCAGAATCTCATATGATTCAACTTTAGGTGCTTCAGGGTGTAAAAGCCAACACATAGATTCGTGATGTCCGTTTTCTGATTTAAAATAAGGAGGTTGCTGCTGATTACATATACGCATTGCATAATTACATCTTGCATAAAATGGACAGCCAGTAGGAGGATTCAATAAATCAGGTGGTGTACCTGGTATAGGAATCAACCTTTGTTTTTCACCAGAAGAAACTTTTGGAATTGATTTTAACAATCCCATTGTATATGGATGCATAGGTTCATAATAAATATCATCAATAGTTCCTTTTTCCATTATTAATCCACCATACATAACTACTACTCTTGAACAAACATCTGCAACAACACCTAAATCATGTGTTATAAGCATTGTTGATGTATTTAAACGCTTATTTAAATTTTTAATCAAATCAAGTATTTGCGCTTGTATAGTAACATCAAGTGCTGTAGTAGGTTCATCTGCTATTAAAAGATCTGGTTCACATGAAAGCGCTATAGCTATCATAGCTCTTTGTCTCATTCCACCTGAAAATTCATGTGGATAATTTTTAATTCTTTTTTCAGGGTCAGGTATATTAACCATTTTCAACATTTCTAAAGCTTTTTCTTTAGCTTCATGTTTAGATAATTTTTGATGTTTCATAATTGCTTCAGCAATTTGATCACCAATTGTATATACTGGATTTAATGATGTCATAGGATCTTGGAATATCATTGCTATTTCATTTCCTCTTATGGCCATCATTTCTTTATTTGATTTTTTTAATATATTTTCACCATTAAAGAATATATCTCCGCCTACCACTCTACCTGGGTGTAATAAAAGCTGCATAATAGATAAACTCGTTACGCTTTTTCCGCTTCCTGATTCCCCAACTATACCAATAGATTCTCCTTTTTCTACGTCAAAACTAACTCCTCGTATTGCTTTGACTTCACCGACATGAGTGAAAAAAGATGTTCTCAGATCTTTAACTTCTAATAATTTCATTTTCATCCACCTCGCTTATTTTCTTTGTTTAGGGTCTAATGCATCCCTTAAACCGTCACTGAATAAATTAAATGCTAAGATTGTTATAGAAATAGCTGCTGCTGGAACGAACAATTGGTAAGGATATGTCATAAATCCTTGCAATGCGTCATTACATAATGATCCCCATGAAGCTTGAGGAGCTGAAACCCCTAATCCAACGAAACTTAAAAATGCTTCTGTAAATATAGCATTTGGTATTTGCATTGTAACAGAAACCATTATCGGTCCCATCATGTTTGGTACAAGATGTCTTAACATTATTCTTTTTGAAGATGCTCCTAATGTTTGAGCAGCTAATATAAATTCCTGTTCTTTAAGCCCTAAAACTTGTCCTCTTACAAGCCTTGCCATAGAAAGCCAGTAAGTGACACTCAAAGCTATAATGATAGGTCCTAAACCAGGTTCCATTATTACCATCAATAATATTACATATAAAAGTGTAGGAATTGAATTTAATACGTCAACAAAACGCATCATCAAATTGTCCAGTGTACCACCTACATAACCTGAAATACCACCATATAAAACGCCTATAATTAAGTTAACAAATGCAGCTACGAAACCAACTATTAAAGAAATACGGCCTCCGTGCAATGTTCTTATAAATAAGTCTCTCCCAAGATTATCAGTTCCCCAAATATAAGTTTTATTTCTAACTGTATCTGTTGGAAATATTTCAGTACCCTCAACTAATATGTTAAATTTATCAGCATTATCTAAATTATACTGTGCTTCTGCAAGATCTATTGTAGGATCTTTTTTAGCTCTTTTCTCTAAGTTCATAAATTCTTTTTTTGCTTCGAAATAAGGATTGTAATCAACTACTACTTCTTTACCACCAAAATCATAATAATATTTTTTATTATTTATATCATCCTTTTTCAAAGGATGTGCATTTAATAATTCACCATCCTGTGTTATATCGAGAAGTTTATATTCTCCATTCATATAAAAATAATTACCGTTTATTTCATATATATCCAAACTTGAAGGAATGTTAGAAAAATCTAATTTTTGATCCGAATAAGATATTGGATAAAACATAGGAACAAGAACACAGGCTAAAATAATTACAGTTACCACTACTAAAGAAAACATAGCAACTTTATTTTGTTTTAATCTTCTTTTTGCATCCTGCCAAAATGTTAAAGATTGCCTTGATACTTTTTCAGCATCTTTTTCTGATTTATCTAAAGGTATCCACATGTCAGGAGCTATTTTTTTAATATTGTCCATTATTATAATTCCTCCTAATCATATTTAATACGCGGATCAATAAATATATACAATATATCAACTATGAGTGTAGTAACAACTACAAAAACACCAAAAAATACTGTAATACCCATTATTAACGTATAATCTCTATTAGTTATGCTTGTTGTAAACAACGAGCCAATACCAGCTATACCAAAAACTTTTTCTATAACAAATGAGCCTGTTACTAAACCTGCAATCATTGGTCCAAGATATGTTACAACAGGTATTAACGCATTCCTTAATGCATGTTTTATTATTACCTTTTTCTCAGATAAGCCCTTTGCTCTTGCAGTACGGATATAATCTTGTTGAAGAACATCCAATATAGAGGTACGCGTAAGTCTGGTTACGTATGCAAGAGAAAACATTCCTATACATAGAACTGGACCAATATAATGTCTTAAAGTTCCAACACCAAAAGATGGAACCCATCCAAGTTTTTTACTAAATACATAAAGAAATAAAGTTGCAAATACAAAGCTTGGCACCGTTGAACCTAATGTAGAAACAACCATCAGTGTTCTGTCCGGAATTTTATTTTGCTTTAATGCAGATAAAATACCAAAACTAATGCCAAAAATAATAATAAAAATAGATGCTCCTATACCGATTTTTAATGAGTAAGGAAAACCACTTGAAATTATTTGTTGAGTTGTAAGTCCAACTTTCTTAAACGAAACACCAAAATCTCCTTGTAAATAATTTGTTAAATATGTTATATATTGTTCAAACATAGGTTTGTCCAATCCATATTTTGCATACACCGCTGCTTTAACTTCTGGCTGCATTGCCCTTGGTGACATAAATGGATCACCCGGTATTGCCTTCATTAAAATAAAAGTCAATGTTAGGATAAACCAAATAGTTATTATTGCTGATATAACTCTTTTAATTATATATCTTCCCACTAAAATATCTCCTCTCTATTATTTTAATTTTTATAATTATATCACATTAAAAACACAACTTCAACATTTTTTAATATTATAAGATATTTGTTTAAAAATGTAAAGAACACGTTTTTCTCAATAAACCTAAGCGTTCATATTCTGCAACAACTAATATTTCTAAACTAATAACAAAAAATACATTTGAATAAAAATGCATTTTTTGTTATCTAAAATGTTTTTATAATTAATTTAATTTTGAATTTTGTAATATAATTAGAAACAATTGGTAAAAAATTATATACTTAAATTGTTTTTTACTTATTTATTTATATAAAACATTATTTAATCTTACTTAATAATGAACAAAGAAGATTAAAAGTATTTTCTATGGATTTAATGCTAATATGTTCATTAGGAGAATGAACATCCCAACCATCAGGACCTAATGAAATTGCGTCCAATCCTTTTACTTTCTCCATTAATAATCCGCATTCTAAACCAGCATGAATAGCTCCTACTACTGGTTCTTTGTTGTACATTTCCTTATAAGTTTCAATACATAAATCTCTTAATGGTGAATTTTTAACATATTCCCAACCAGGGTAAAAACTACCAACCTCACATTCAATATCCAATAAATCACCAAGCTGTTTCATAGCTGGTATAAAGCTATTAGACAATAAACTCATAACAGAGCTTCTTGGATGATTATTGAAATTTATATAATTTTCATCGGTGGTAATTACTCCTAAGTTGTTAGAACTAATAATTAAATCTATTTCTGTACTTTTAGATAATACGCCATGAAAAGTTAAATTTATTAAAGAAGTCACTTTTTTTAATATTTCTTTTTCTAATGGGAAATCTGTTTTATTTGTTTCTTCTATAAATACAACTACATCTGGGTCCGTAAATGCAAATTCATTTTTAAGTATTAAGTCCCAATCTTTAATTTTATTTTTAACTTGTTCTATATTTTCTGTCGATACTAAAGCATTAGCTTCACGAGGTATTGCATTAGGTTTTGACCCACCATTAATAGATATTAATTCAATATCATTTATTAAATCATATAAAATTCTTCCGAGAATTTTATTCGCATTAGCTCTTTCTTTATGTATGTCAACACCAGAATGTCCACCGAATAATCCTTTTACAACTAATTTATAAGCTGCTTTTTTGTTTTCCTGTCTTTTTACAGGAATTTTAAATATTATTTCAGCTCCGCCTGCACAACCAGAAGTAAAAACACCTTCTTCTTCTGAGTCTAAATTTAAAAGATACTTACTTTTAAAAATACAGCCATCAACTTTTTCAGCACCACTCATACCCTGTTCTTCATCAGTTGTTATCAAAACTTCTAAAGCAGGATGTTCAATTTCATTTGAATCTAATACAGCTAAAACATATGCCACTGCTATTCCATTATCAGCACCTAAAGTGGTATCAGTTGCATAAATACAATCATCTTTAATTCTTAATTTAATAGGATCTTTTTCAAAATCATGTATAACACCTTCATTTTTTTCACAAACCATATCCATATGACCTTGAAGCATAACAACAGGAGCATTTTCATAACCTTTAGTTGCAGGTTTTTTTATAATAATATTGAGCGCTTCATCTTGAATTACTTCCCATCCCTTTTCATTGGCTAAATTATACAAATAGTCAGATATTTGCTTTTCATTTTTAGAACCCCTTGGAATTTGCGAAATCTCTTCAAAATAATAAAATACTTTTTCTGGTTTCAAACCTTCTAACACTCTACCCATAATTAAACCCTCCTAAATTAATTTATATTTATTTTTAAATTATTTATTATTTACAACTAACTTTACTAAACTTTATAAACTCGGTACTGTTAAAAATTAAATTATAATATTTTTCAATGACGTTAGATGTTATTTTATGCCATCGTTTTTTTCTTGAAGTTACAATTTCCAAAAAGTTATCAGGAAAGAAAAATATTATAATTTAATCACGATAAATCAAGACAACAAATTTATTAACTAAATAATCTTTCTAATTTCTGAACATTAAAGGAACGGTTTTTGCCGTTCCTTTAATGTATTTAATTATTCAACATTTCCTATTCTATCAAATGGGAAAAATCTAAATAGTGCTTCCCCAATAATTTGTTTTTCATTTATATAAGGATTTTTCCAAAATCTTGCATCATATGATATAGGTCTGTTGTCTCCCATAAAAAAATAACAATTATCTGGAACAGTGAATGTTTTTTCTTCACTCACTGAATCTACAGCATAAGGTTCACTTAATTTTTCACCATCTATGTAAACTGAACCGTCTTCTTTAATTTCAACAGTTTCCCCCGGTAATCCAATAAGTCTTTTTACAAGCCTCTTATTATCTAATTCTTCTGATTTAAAAACTAATATATCGCCACGCTCTGCATCATCTATATCAAATAATTCATTGACATAAAGTCTGTCTCCAGGCATTATTGTAGTTTCCATAGATCCAGTTGGTACAGTAACTAAAATAAATACAAACTTATTTAAAAATAGAACTATTACCAATGCAATTACTATAGGCACAACCCACTCTTTAATAAAATACTTCATCTTTACACTCCAATTTTTTTAATTGTACAAATATATTATATCATTTTTTAGAGAAGTATTTCATTAAATACTCGTAAAAAATTACCACCTATAATAAGTTTTACATATTCTTCTGATATTCCCCTTCTTAAAAGCTCTTCCGTCAACAATAAAGACTCTACATGTGAACTTAAACAATCACTTTTATGTGGTTCATATTTATACTTTAATTCACTTTCATAATAGCTATCACATAAATCAAAACCATATCCAACGTGATTTGCACCTACAAGATTTACTATATATTCTATATGATCACATAGTTTAAGAATTGCATTATCACCTTCTTGTACTCCTGCAATTGACTTATAAGCATTTAAACCTATTACACCATTTCTTTCTTTAATTATTTTAATTTGCTGGTCAGTTAGGTTTCTCATACTGCCATGAATATTTCTAACATTAGAATGAGAAGCAATGAAAGGTTTTTTAGTAAATTTGACTACATCCCAAAATCCTTCATCATTTAAATGACTTACATCTATGAACATATTCAGATCTTCTAATTTTTTTACAACTTCAACTCCAAAATTAGTAAGACCTCCCTTTTGTCCTTCTTCTTTTAAACTAAAGTGACAGCCATCGCCAACATAATTTCTTCTTGACCAAACTAAACCCGCTCCTCTTACTCCAAGTTCATGAAAAACTCTTAAAAGACCTATATCATTTCCAATAGGTTCAAGTCCTTCAAAAGAAATTATTATTCCTATTTTATTTTCTTTTATTACTTTATTAAGCTGATTCTTATCTTTTATTATTTGAACTTCTCCATTACAGGATTCAACATCCTCTATTAGAGATTTTATTTGTAAAAGTGCTATCTTTAAAGCCGCTTCAGGCAAGTATACACTTTCTATGTATAATGACGATACTATTATATTAAATCCTGCTTTTTTGAAATTATCTAGGTAAATGTTTTTAATGATATTTTTTTCACCTGCTAAATTTCTGTTGTAAATTTCACCTGCAAGATCTAAATGAGTATCAACAACAATATTGTTTATATGCAATTGTAAAGCCTTTTCTTTAAAACCCATTTTAATCTCCTTTAATAATATAATAAATATGTTAAAAATAAATATGGGTATTTTTACATATTTATTTTATCGTTGTGATGCAAACCGATTTGCAGTTTGCTTTACGATACAATATCATTATACATAATTATGTTCAAATTTACAAGTTTTTTTAACAATTTCTACAAATTTAAATAAAAGCAAGAAATTTTCTACTTACTTAATGGACAAATTATTTTAATTTCTTTTGATGCTTTATTTAATATTTCATTGCCATTTTCAGTAACTGCTACTATGTTTTCAATTCTCATTCCAAATTTACCAGCTATATAAATTCCAGGTTCTATACTAAAAACCATTCCTGGCTCAAGATTTCTTTTATTACTTGTTTTTATATCTGGAGATTCATGAACAGAATAACCTATACCATGACCTAATCTTGTGAAAAAGTATTTTTCATATCCTGCATTGTTAATAATATCTCTTGAAGCCTTATCCACATCAGGTATAAAAGCACCGTTTACTGCTGCCTTTTCTCCTGCTTCTTGTGATGCAAGAACTATTTCATATATTTCTTTTTCTTCTTCAGTAATTCCTCCTACAAAAACAGTTCTTGACATGTCAGCACACATGTTATTATATTTACAACCCCAATCAAGAACGATTATATCTTTTTCTTCAATAACTCTTTGATTATTATTATAATGAGGATATGAAGAATTTGGGCCTGAGCATACCATTGTAAATCCTTCATCAGCTCCCTTAGCTTTAAATATTTCATTCATTTTATCTGCTATATCTTTTTCTTTTATACCAGGTTTTATGAACTTTAATAATTCTTCATAAGACTCATCAGTAATTCTTGCTGCATTTCGCAAATTTTCAAGTTCTTCATAATCTTTTATCATTCTCATTTCTTCAAGAAGAGGCTTACCATTGACAAATTTAACATCCATTGCTTCGATTATTTGAAGAATTAATATAGCTCTTTCTGTAGAGTTTACTGCAATTGTTTTACCTATTAAATTATTTTCTTCAAATGCCTTATGTACCGTATCTGTAAATAAATTGCCATCAAACCAACCATATACTTTAATATTAGATCCTAAAACAGATTGTATTTCATCAACAGTTAATAAATTACATATGTAAAAATAAGTTCCGTCATTTTTAATTATAAGGGCTTGAAATCGTTCGCACAAATGTGTATTATGCCCCACTAAAAACTCCATTTCTTCCGATGGTGCAACCAAAATTGCATCTATGTTTTTATTCTTTAAAATTGAAACGAGCTTTTCTAAATACTTTTTATTCATATCACACCTCTTTCAAATATTATATATTTTTGTATGACTTTATACAAATTATACCAATATATTATAGTACCGGACAAAAATAAATGCAACAGTTATCTCAGTTGCATTTATTTTTATTAAATTTTTATACAACTGATGGTTCAAGCAGCAATTTACCTGTTTTGAAGCGATTTAAATTAAGCATACTTACATCAATTGTAGGTTCTTCGCCAAGAATCATTTCAGACATTACAACACCTGTAATTGGTCCAAACATAAATCCATGTCCACTATAACCAATTGCAATATAAAAACCTTCAATATTTTCAGATTTATCATAAATAGGCTGTTTATCTGGAGTCATATTATAAAGTCCTGCCCATTGTCTTATTACTCTTAATTTAGAAATAGTAGGTAAAACTAAATCCATTGTTTTAGC
The DNA here is from genome assembly GCA_002435835.1 of Firmicutes bacterium UBA6132. Next base: position 36,879 of record DIVM01000288.1, on the reverse strand, counting down.
CATTTCCTCTAAAAAGTGCCAGCTTGATGTCATTCTTAAATCTCTTGGTTCATTAGCATCCCCTCGTCCTCCTATGAATGAACCATCAAGAGATTGTTGAATATAAAAGTTAAGTCCAAATGACATGACCATTGGTCCTTGTAATGGTTCAACTGGTTCTGTTACCATTATCTGATGACGTTCTGAATATACAGGAACATCCATGCCAACCATTTCACATATATTTTTAGACCAACCGTTTGTTGCATTTACAACAATATTTGTAGCTATATTACCTTTTGTTGTTTCAACTCCTATTACTTTTCCATGCTCCACTTTTATTCCAGTAACTTCAGTAAAAGTGTAAAATTCAACTCCAAGTTTTTTAGCTGCTTGATAAAATGCATCCGTTGTTTTAAATGGATTTAAAAAGCCGTCTTTTTTGCAAAATGCTGCTCCTTTTAAAATATCAGTATTTAAATAAGGAACAATTTCTTTAGCTTCTTGCAAAGTTAACATTTTAGAAGGTATACCGCATGCATGTTGAACTTCAATATTTTTCTTAAATTGTTCGATTTCTTTATCAGTATCAGCTACTAATAAATATCCACTTTGTTTAAATTCTACATCTCTTTTATATTCAAGAATTTCGTTAGCATTTTCGAAAAATTCAATACTTTTCTTCGCTATTTTGCAGTTCATTTCAGTTCCCCACTGCATTCTAACTCCAGCGCCACATCTTCCTGTGGAACCTGAACAAATATAATTTTTTTCTATAACAACTATATTTTTAACACCTTTTTTTGCTAAGTTATAGGCTATTGAACATCCAGATATGCCGCCACCGATAATTACTACCTCTGCATTATTCCTCATCTTTTTTCCCCTCCTCAGCAATTAATCCTAATTTAACACCTACTACAGGAGGTCTGTTAGTCATAAATTTTACATCTTTTATATTTTGTCCTGTTGCATTTGCAATTTCTCTCATTACTAATTGGCCACATGTTTTTCCTTGGCAAGGACCCATGCCAATACGAGTTATACGTTTTATTTCATCATATGTTACATAACCTTCAGCAATTAAATCTCTAACTTGTTTTAAAGTTATGTCAGAACATCTACATATTATAGTATTATCATCCATTATGACCTCACCTCTGTTTTAATATTCCTAATATCATACATATATTTTCTGTTTACTTCAAATGTAATAACAGGTGTTCTATCAAAGGATTTAGGATTTAGAACTTTTAATATTTTTACATCTGTAATATGTTTACCTTCTCTGCTTAATCCTTTAACAACATCACCTTCTTTAGGAAGTGGTAAAAATTCATAAGGTATACGTATTTGAACAGTTTCATCTGATTTCGAACCATCAATAACCATTATAGCAAGTCCTGGGCATTTACTTAAACAAATAGCACAACCAGTACAATTTTCGTCATTAACTTTTGGAATATTGTTTATATCTTCACCTACAATTATTGCATTAAATTTACATGCTGTTTGACAAGGGTTGCAAGGTATTTCTTTGTAGCATTCTACAACTGCAACAGGTCCTTGATTTATTCTATCTATAGTCGGGAATATTCCCATTACCATTTCTTCACTTGGAATTCCTGTTTTCTCGAACATGTTGACCTCCTTTAATTAAATTATTTAACAATTATTTGTTCTATACCTGATAAAATATGTTGACCAACAGGGCCTGAACGAAGATCACTCAATTGTTTAACATAATCTTGTTTTCTTTCTTCAAAATTGTCTGGTCTATATCCTATTTTAGCAGCGGCACAAATTCCTGCTAAATATCCTTCTACCATAGCAGCACTTGCTTCTTCAACACCTGTTGCATCTCCAGCTGCAAAAACATTTTCAACTGTTGTTTCATAATTATCATCTCTAACAGGAACAGAACCACTAAGCTGAGGTATATATTTCATTTCGCAACCTCGCATAGCTAATAATTCATTTAATGGTGTAAGTCCAACTGAAACACACATAACATCAACGTCAAACTCAATTTCAGATCCTTCTATTTGTTTAAATTTATCATCTACTTTGCATACAATTACTTTTTCAAGACAATCTTTACCAATTGCTTCTTTTACAGTATGGGAAGTTAATATAGGAACTCCCATTCTTCTTATTTTAGAAGCGTGAACTAAATAACCTCCGATTTTTGGAGCCGCATCAAGTATACAAACAACTTCTACTCCAGCTTGCATAAGTTGATAGCTAACTATTAAACCTATGTTTCCTGCTCCAACCATTAAAACTTTATCCCCTGGTTTAACTCCATATACATTCATTAATGTTTGAACAGCGCCTGCTCCATAAATACCGGGTAAATCATTGTTTGGAAATGCTAATGACTTCTCAAAAGCCCCTGTAGCTACTACTGTTGCTTTTGGTTTTATTTTAAAATATTTATCTTCTTTATGTAATGCAGTTATCACTCCATCTTCGAACATGCCCACTGCGGTAGTGTCTGTCATAATTTCAACTTGATCTTTATATTTTTTTAATTCACTTAGTAATATATCAGTTATATCTATTCCTCTTGTAGATGCATATTGTTTTTCAGAACCAAAAAACATATGTGTTTGTTTTACTAATTGTCCGCCCAATGTTTTGTTTCTTTCTATAACCAGTACATGTGCTCCACTTGAAGCAGCGCTTATTGCAGCACATAAACCTGCCGGACCACCACCAATAACTACTAATTCAGCCTCTATCATATTATCACTCCTTTACCAACTTGAGTTTCTACTTCCATTCCTTCTTGTAGGTCAGTTACACAAGTTTTAACATTGGCAATTCCGTTTACAACCATTAAACATGATGAACAATTTCCTATAGCGCAATAAAAACCTCTTGGACGATGCAAAAATAAACTTTTGCCAAGAACTTTAACTCCAGCTGCATGAAGTGCAGCAGCAATTGTTTCACCTTCATAACCTTCAATTTCTTGTCCATTAAAAGTAAATTTTATTCTTTTACCTTTTTTAAAATCAAGAATAGGATGCTCTTCGATTCTCATTTATCTCTCTCCTATAATAATTTTTTTCATAATTATATTAGAGCAATATCTATGCCAAAATATATATTTTTAAATAACTAACTTTTTTATTGAATATTCAACATGTTTAATAAACTTCTTCTATGTTCTTTAATTTAAGTATGATGTCACATTTCTGACAGGATGTCGTTTTTCTGACATCATATTTAATTCATTTTTTTTATTTTTTAAATTAATGATTGTTAATTAATTGTCACAATTGTAATTTCAATTCTGAAGCAATCAAAATAAATATGTCAGTTTTTTGACATTATAAATTAAATTAAATTATATTGTTGAAGATGTATTTAAAGCACTAAGTATATGTGGTTTTTTTATAAAATTTACTACAAATATGGAAGTGTAAAAGATTTAACTTTAAATTAAGAATATGTATGTTATAATATAATGAACATAATTATATTTTTTTAATAATACATATATATTTTTAACACTTTTTGGAGGCAATTTAAATGAAAATAGTAATTATCGGTGCTGGAAAAGTTGGTTATGCTCTTGCACAACAACTTTCTACCGAAAATCATGACATAATAGTTATTGATAATGATTTTGCGGCACTTACTCACGCTGATGATACCCTTGATGTTATGTGCATTAAAGGAAATGGTGCAAGCGTACAAATATTAAAAGAAGCTAAAATTAGTGATTCTGATTTATTAATAGCTGTAACTAATGAAGATGAATTGAACATGATTTGTTGCGTTATAGGAAAAAAATTAGGCGTTAAACATACCATTGCACGTATTAGAAATACCGATTATTCAAATGATGAGCATGAAATGTTAAAAAAAGAACTTGAACTTGATATGGTAATAAACCCTGAAATGGATGCTGCTGCTGAAATTTTCAGACTTCTTCAACTACCACAAGCAGCTAATGTTGAAACTTTTGCTCATAATTTATTAGAAATGGTTGAATTTAGGGTTTTAGAACTCGATCCTATTATAAATATGGATATACAAAGTGTAATGAAAAAACTACCAACAAGTGTGTTGTTTTGTGCAGTTAAAAATAATAATAAATTAATAATTCCAAAAGGAGATTATGTTTTTTCTCAAGATGATGTAGTATATGTAATTGGCGAAAGAGCAAATATAACTAAATTTTTTAAATATTTAGGTAGAACTTCTCATAAAACTAAAAATGTTACAATTATTGGTGGAAGCAGAATAACTATTTATTTAACATGGCTTTTACAAGAAATAGGAATGGATGTTAAAATAATTGAAATAAATAAAGAAAGATGTATTTATTTAAATGAAGAAACCCCAAAAGCATTAATAATTCAAGGCGATGGGACAGATCAAGATGTTTTAGACAATGAAAACATTAATTATGCTGATGCATTTGTTGCATTAACTGACCGAGACGAAGAAAATTTAATAAGTTCTCTATATGCATATCAATGTGAAGTACCTAAAGTTATTTTAAAAATTAACAGATTAAATTATATACCAATCGTAAAAAAACTCGGGCTCGATAGTATCATAAGCCCAAAACAAACTACTGCAAATTATATAATTAGATATGTCAGGGCTTTAGATAATTCTTTTGGAAGTGCCGTTGATAAATTATATAAAATATTGGATGGTGAAGCAGAAGTTGCAGAATTTACTGCAAATAGTACAACACGTGAATTAGGAATGAAATTTAAAAATATAGCTTTAAAAAAAGATGTTATTATAGCAGCCATAGTTAGAAATAAAAAAATAATAATCCCTTTTGGAAATGATTATATTGAAGAAGGTGATAAAGTTATAGTAGTAGCTAAATCTGGATTTCTTTTTGACTTAAATGACATTTACAACGATTGATTGGGGGCAGGATAAAAATGAATATGAGAGTTGTGCTTAGAGTATTAGGTACAGTTTTAATATGGGAATCAATATTAATGCTGCCATCACTTATTATTTCAATAATGGACAACAGTTATGATATAGATGCGTTTATTATTTCGATAGCGTTAATTGCAATAATTGGATTTGTTTTATCAAAAATAAACACGAATAATTTTCAAATGAGAAAAAGAGAAGGTTTTGCAGCAGTCGCAATAACTTGGATTGTAATGTCCATGTTAGGTGCATTTCCGTTTTATATAAGCGGCGGAATACCATCCTATATTGATGCTGTATTTGAAACTGCATCAGGATTTACTACTACAGGCTCAAGTATATTGACTGATATAGAAAGTTTACCACGTGGCCTATTATTTTGGAGAAGTTTTACTCATTGGATTGGAGGAATGGGTGTTTTAGTATTTACATTAGCGCTTATGCCATCCCTCGGTGCACGTTCAGTCTTTTTAATGAGAGCTGAAAGTCCAGGACCTACACCAGGTAAATTAGTACCAAAAATTTCAGAATCATCTAAAATATTATATATAATTTATACAGCTATGACCGCCATCCTTATTATATTATTAGTAATAGCAGGAATGCCTTTATTTGACTCTTTTATACATGCATTCGGTACCGCTGGTACAGGAGGGTTTTCTAACAAAGCTTTAAGCGTTGGTGCATATAACAGTCCTTGGGTAGATTGGATTATTGCCATTTTCATGTTGTTATTTGGAATAAATTTTTCACTACATTATCTAATATTAAAAGGTGATTGGAAAAGCGCAATAAAAGATGAGGAATTTCGTTTATATGGAATAACTGTATTAGCTTCTATAACATTGATTTGTATTAATATTTTACCTTTATACAGTTATAATGTATTTAAATCACTTACTCAATCAGCATTTCAAGTTTCAACAATAGTAACAACAACAGGATATGCAACAGCTGATTTTAATCTTTGGCCTATGTTTTCTAAAACTATTTTGTTAATGCTCATGTTTTTTGGGGCATGTGCAGGTTCTACTGGTGGAGGATTAAAATTTATAAGAATATTAATTTTAATTAAAACAGTATTTTATGAGATTAGAAAAACAGTACATCCAAATTCAGTAAAAACAATAAAAGTTAACGGAAAAACAGTTGATAATAGCACTTTATCAAGTATTATGATATTCTTTTTTGCTTATGTTGCCATTATTATTATCGCAGTAATTATTGTCTCATTAGATAATTTCGATTTTACTACAACTTTTACCGCTGTTTTAGCAACCATAAGCAATATAGGACCAGGATTAGAAGTTGTAGGCCCAATGGGTAACTTTGCAGATTTTTCTAATTTAAGTAAAATTATTTTAACCTCATGTATGATTATAGGAAGATTAGAAGTAATACCAATATTAGTATTATTTTCTCCATCTATATGGAAAAACATATAAATATTATATTTTGACCTATATTATTTTCTTTAGCTACAGCATAAATTTTTTGTGCTGCAAACAAATCAACCAACAAACAAAAATTATTGTTGTTATTAACAACAATAATTTTTGTTTTAACCTAACGAGAAATTCATTTATTATAATATTTCTTATTTAAGGTTATTTTGATTATTTTTACTTTCATATGCAACTAAAACGCATCCAAATTCAGATTCTATTTTATTTAATTTTTGTTTTTGTTCTTCTGACAAATTAGCTATTTTCTGATCCATTTTCAAACCTCCTTTTATTTTAGTATTAGATTTTTTCATCTTTTAATACTATTTAAAAAGTTAATAAATATGGAAGTTAATATCATTTATGATTAAATTATTATTTTAAATTAAATAATTCTCGCTCTGTTTTATAAATGGGTTTACCCAAATACTTATGTGCTTTTATTAAGAAAGGTTCTTCTAAGGAAGCTTCATCAAGAATTTCTTTTTTTAAAAAAATTTCTTGCGTTTCTCCATCAGCTATAATACATCCTTTGTTTAATACATAAATATAATCGCAGATTTCATAAATAAAATTCATATCATGACTTGAAACAACAATAGTTTTATTTTCATTTTCAGTTAAATTATTTAATATACTTTTAATATTTTCTCTTGAAGAATAATCAAGACCTGCTGTTGGCTCATCAAAAAAAATTAATTTTTGATCCATTGCAATAGTACCTGCTATTGATACATTTTTCTTTTGCCCATAACTTAAGAAATGAACTGGCTTATTTTTTAAATCACAAATATTTGTTTTAATCATAGCCAACTCAACTCTTTTTTTTATATCTTCATCGCTATATTTTAAATTTTTTAAAGCAAATGCAATATCATCGTAAACATTAGAAAAAAATATTTGCTTGTCGGGATCTTGAAAAACAATACCAACGTTTTTTCTTAAATCTGATAAAGTATTTTTGTCATATTTCAATTCATTTTCTTTATAATATATTTTCCCTTTTGTGGGCTTTAAAAGCCCTAAAAAATTCATAAACAAAGTTGATTTTCCTGCACCATTAGAGCCAACAATTCCTATTTTTTTACCTTTACTTAAATCTATACTTACATTATGAAGAGCAACTGTTTTGTCTTCATATATATAAGTCACCTTTTCCATTTTTAACATTACTTCACCTGCTTATGTTATTTCGCTAATTCACATAGAAATTTCCATCAAAATGTTTTATTTCAAGAGCTGATTCCATATCTTTATATCTAATCATAATTCTTCTAAACAATGTTTTTAATAATATTCCTAAAGAATTCATGGAGTTTTTATAGTTGTTATATCCAAATTTCATTTTTTGAGCTGTATGAATTTGGATAGCCTCTTCAAAAAATATAGCAATAAATCTGTATGTCAGAACATATAGTTCAATAAACACAAGTGGAAGTTTAATTTTTTTCATTACTTTTATCTGCTGGTTTATTGATGTAGTCAGTATAAGAAAATACATACTTGTTATAGCACTTACTGATCTTAATGTTATAATAATTCCTTTTTCTATAGAACCTTCAGCAATTCCAATATAAAAATTCATAAAATCAAATATTTTGATATAAACATATTTTGTTGTATCATTTATTTCGTTAAAACCAAAGGAAAATATTATGGCTAATATGCTTATGGAAAGATAAATTACAGGGGCAAACAGCATTTTAGCATAAATTTTCGTAGGAATTCGTGCTCCTGCTAAAGTAACAAAAATTACACCCACTATTATGAAACAAGCAAAATATATATCTGAATTAATAATTGATATTAAAATTAGTGTAATTGAAAACAATACTTTCATAAATGGGTTTAATTCTGCAAAATTATTAGTATAAGCAAACCTATCAATTATAAGCATTAAATATTTTCCTCTCTATTTTTAAATCACTGTGTATTATTTTTTTATTTTCGATTCATTGTTAACAACACTTCTTTTTCCCCTTACATATCCAAAGAAATATCCTATGATACCAGCTCCTATTGCAGCCTGTAAAGAAAACAACAAACTTTCAATTTCTCCACTTGCAGGTTCAATTAAAGGACTAAACCATGGTTCATAATTTGGATTTATTTCTGTGATAATTTCTTCTGCCTGTCCATCAGCTCCACCAAATTCTGCATCTTTTAAAAATAACAAAGGTGAAACGATTAAAATTGTTACTGCTGAAAACAATACTAAATTTTTAGTTATTCTTTTCAATTTGATATCCTCCTTCATTTTGATAATTTACTATTAAATCATATATGATAGCTGTAAGTATTCCTTCTGCTATGGCAAGTGGGATTTGCGTCACAGCAAATATACTTAAAAATTTAGTCAAAGAAGCAGCAACACCACCAACCGCATCAGGATGTGCAAGCGCAAGCTGCACGGAAGTTATAACATATGTAATTAAATCACCACATGTAGCTGCTAAAAATACAGCAACTTTTTTATTTTTGTTCTTAAAAATTTTATAAATGAAATACGAAACAAATGGTCCTATAACTGCCATTGAAAATACATTTGCTCCTAATGTTGTAATTCCTCCATGTGCTAAAAGTAAAGCTTGAAACAAAAGAACAATTAGTCCTGATACAGCCATGGGCAAAGGTCCAAACAATATTGCGCCAAGTCCTGTACCTGTAGGATGTGAAGTACTTCCTGTTACTGATGGCATTTTTAAAGCTGATAAAATAAATACAAAAGCTGTAACCAATGCAAAAAGCATTTTTTGGTTAGGATTATCTTTAAATGTTTTTGAAATATTATTCATACCTAAAATTACAAATGGCAAGCTCACAGCGAACCAAAATATTGCCCATTTTACAGGTAAAAATCCTTCCATAATGTGCATACCAAATACATAATTTGGCGCTAACATCATTACAGATATAAACGATAATGCTAATTTAATTTTCTTTTTCATTTCATTCTCCTTATTTAAAAGTCGCTACCTAATTTTACAACGTCTTTCATTTTTGCCATTATTCTTTCATAGGAGCCCTTTGAATGAGGTATAAGACAGTTTGTACAATTTTTTATTCCTTTTGTTTTAATATAATTACCTCCACATTCACCTTTTAGTAAGTACAGTGGGCAATAACAAAAAAGACAGTTAAAATTTTCTTCATCATTTGTTTTATGGCAAGGGAAATACTCGCATTTTATATTTTGGTAAAATTTAAAATTATCACTTTGCATATTTGCTCCTTTACATTTTTCATTTAAAAACCGGCAAATTCTAATTCATACAGTCATTTAATCTTTCCACAAATAATTCTACAGTATTTTTATTATTTCCTAATCCTGTAATAAATGCTTCCGCTTCAAATCCGTTTTTAATGAAATAAGATTTAATTGAATCATCCTCATCCGACGCTATATCATTTAACGCATGATCTCCTGCAACAACCATAAAAGGATAAATATATACTTTTTTTATGTTCTTTTCTTTTAGGTTATTTGCAGCTTCATCCATATATGTGTCTCCTTCTACATTTATGATGAAAATATTTTCAATATCCTTGTTTAAAAGATTTTCAAAGTTTTTATAATATTTGTGTGATATATGATCGGACCCATGTCCGACTAATACTATGGCCTCATCGCTGTTAATATCAGTTTTTATATATGATTTAACAGCTAAAATTTCTTTTTCTCCCATTTCATCATCTAAGAATGTTCTGGTAACTTTTATTTCTTCAAAATCATTTTTGCACTCATTAGCTGCATTTAATATTTTTTCATATTCAAATCCAGGAATTATGTGCGAAGACAATATATAAACATGCGTATAATTATTGTCTTTTAATTTTTTTAAAGCTAACTCCATATTATCTATAAATATATTTTCTTCCCTATATATTTTTTTCCTAATAATTTCAGATGTGAAAACTCTAAAGCAATCAACATTCTCAAATTCATTTTTAACCGCATTTTCGATTGTTTCAATATATTTTTGTCTTGATTCTTTAATAGAACAACCAAAACTCGCGATTATAATAGCTTTTTTCATTTATTTACCACCTTTAGATTTGCTTGATAGAATTAAGAACTTTTAAATTTGATTCAATTGTATATTCAATTTCTTCATCAGTTAATGTTGTATTTAAAAACATAATTTCATACTGTGAAGGTGGAAGGAGTATTCCTAATTCGAACATACCTTTAAAATATTTTGCATACATACTTGTATCTGAGGTCATTACATCCGCATAAGAACGAACTTCTTTAGCATTAAAAAATATTGTCAGCATTGATTTATATCTATTAACAAAAGCTTTGACGCCAGTTTCTTCAATATTTTTATTAAATCCTTCTTGTAGTTTTTTAGCTTTATTTTCAAGTTCTTCATATATTTCAGGATTATTTTTTAATTTGTTTAAAGCCGCAATACCTATTGACATTGCCAATGGGTTTCCTGATAATGTTCCAGCTTGATATACAGGTCCTAAAGGTGAAATTACGCTCATTATTTCTTTTTTTCCACCATAAGCACCAACAGGTAATCCACCTCCGATGATTTTGCCAAAACAAACCATATCTGGAACTATGTCAAACACTTTTGCTGCTCCACCGTAAGAAATTCTGAATCCAGAAATTACTTCATCAAATATTAACAAAATATTATTTTCTTCAGTAATTTTTCTAAGTTGCTTCATAAATTCCATATCAGGTGCAATAACTCCCATATTTCCTGGAACTGGCTCTATGATTACACATGCAATTTCATCTTTGTTATTTTCAATTTCTTTTTTTACAGATTCTATGTTGTTATACTCGCAAACTAAAGTATGCTTAACAAAATCAGCAGGTACTCCAAGACTCGTAGGTACATTTAAAGTAAGAGCTCCAGAGCCCGATTTAACTAATAAACAATCTGAATGTCCATGATAACATCCTTCAAATTTTATTATTTTATCTTTTTTTGTATATCCCCTTGCAGTTCTTATGGCACTCATTGTTGCTTCAGTTCCAGAATTGACCATTCTTACCATTTCGCAGCCTTTGTATGCATCTGTTATAATTTCTGCCATTTCTACTTCAACACCTGATGGAACGCCATAAGAAATGCCGTTTTTCAATGCTTCAATTGCAACTTCATTAAGTTCTTCATCGCAGTGTCCAAATATCATAGGACCCCATGATGAAATATAATCTAAATATTTATTGTCTTCTGAATCATATATATATGACCCTTTTGCTTTTTTTACAAATACTGGATCCATGTCAACTGAACCAAAAGCTCTTACAGGACTGTTAACTCCACCTGGAATAATTTCTTTTGCTCTCTCAAATAATCGTTTTGAATTGTTCATTTTAATTCTCCTTATTTAAAATTTTTGCTATGTCCTTAGCAAAATATGTTAGTATTATATTTGCACCTGCTCTTTTTATTGAAAGAACAGATTCGTAAATTGCTTTTTCACTTAAAATTCCATTTTTAATTGCATTTTTAATCATTGAATATTCACCGCTTACATTGTAAGCTGCTATGGGAATATTGAAATTATCTTTTGCTCTTCTTATTACATCTAAATATGATAAAGCAGGTTTAACCATGATTATGTCCGCACCTTCTTCAATATCAAGACTAATTTCCCGGAGCGCCTCATCTGAATTTGCTATATCCATTTGATAACTTTTTCTGTCACCAAACTGTGGTGCTGAACCTGCAGCTTCTCTAAAAGGTCCATAAAAAGCTGATTCATATTTTGCACTGTAGGCCATTATTGGTATATTTGAAAATCCATTTTCATCCAATGTTTTTCTTATGCTTTCAATACGAAAATCCATCATATCTGAAGGAGCAACCATATCTGCACCTGCTTTTACATGGCTTAATGCTATACTACTAATATAAGGTAAAGTTTCATCATTTAAAACTTTATGATCATGGCCTATTATTCCACAATGTCCATGTGAAGTGTATTCACACATGCATACGTCTGTTATAACATACATATCAGGATTTATTCTTTTTATTTCTTTAATTGCTCTTTGAACTATTCCATCTTCATAATATGCAGCGCTTCCAAACTCATCTTTTTCGTCAGGAACTCCAAAAATCATAATGTAGTTTATTCCAAGAGATTTAAGCTCATTTATTTCTTCTTTTATCCTATCAACTGAATAATGATAGCAGTCAGGCATTGAAGAAATTTCTCTTTTTATATCATTACCTTCTACTACAAAAATTGGATAAATCAAATCATTTTTAGATAAATAAGTTTCTCTTATCATACTTCTTGTTAGTTTATTGTCTCTTAATCTTCTCATTCTCATAGCTTTTTCTCCTGATCTTTTAAAATTGTATATACTAAATTATCTATATTATAAACCTCTGATTCTTTATATACATTTAAACCGTTATTTTCTGCTGTTTTAGATGTAATAGGCCCAATTGATATAATTTTTGATTTTTTAATTTTTTCTAATGTTTCATCATCAACCAATTTAATAAAATTTTCTACAGTTGATGAACTTGTAAATGTTATGTAATCTATATTTGTGTTTTTTAAATTTTCTTTTTCATTTTCATTTATACATTCAGTTACAGTATCATAAATAGGAAGTTCAACTACATTACATATTTCTGATAATTTTTCTTTTAAGTATGGTCTTGATTTTAATGCTCTTGGAAGCAATATAGAATGATTCTTATTTATAATGTTTTTGATTTCTTCAAATGATGATTCAGCAACAAAACTGCTTGGCATAAAATCAGCCTTTATACCATACTCTCTTAATTTATTTGCAGTGCCATCTCCAATTGCAAATATTTTTATATTTCCAAGTTCCCTCACATCTTTATTTTCAAAAATCTTATTCATAAATATTTCAACTGCATTTGTACTTGTAAATATTATGTGGGAATATTTTTTTAAATCTTCTAATTCCCTAGTTAATTTGTCTTCATTGATTTGTTTAATAGCTATGGATGGAACTTCAATTACATTTGCTCCAAGCTCACTTAATTTATTAACTAAAGAGCTTGCTTGAGCCCTTGCTCTTGTAACAACTACATTTTTACCAAATAAAAGTTTTTTTTCATAAAAATTTAGTTTATCTCTTAATTTTATGACATCTCCAATAACTATTAAACTTGGACTTTTAACATTTTTATCTTCTATAACTTTTTCAATATCTTTCAAAGTAGATGAAACAACCACTTGATCAGGATATCCACCATGACTTATTACGGCACATGGTGTATTAGGATTTTTTCCATTTACTATAAAACCATTGCATATATTTGCTAAATTTTCAAGGCCCATGTAAAATACAATTGTTCCATTTAAATTTGCTAATGAACTAAAATCTAAGTTATCTTCATTTTTTTTATGACCTGTAATTAAATGCAAAGATGAGCTATAATCCCTATGGGTTATTGGAATGCCTGCAAAGCATAATCCTGCTATTCCTGATGTTATACCAGGCACAACCTCAAATTCAATATTTCTTTCAACCAAATATTCTGCTTCTTCTCCGCCTCTTCCAAAAACATATGGATCTCCGCCTTTAAGCCTTACTACTGTTTTACCTTCTAAAGCTTTTTTTACCAGTATTTCATTTGTATCATCTTGAGCTAATATATGATTTGAAGACTGTTTGCCAGCGTTTATAAATTCCTTAGACTTATCATTAAAATTTAATAAATTCATGTTTAAAAGTCTATCATAAACTATTACATCAGCTTCTTCTAAAACTCTTTTTCCTTTTATAGTTATATATTCTTCACTGCCTATGCCAGCTCCTACCAAATATACTTTTCCTGTTTTTTTCATAATTTCCCCTCTTTACTTTAAACAAAGGCTTTTATTAATTAATTCTTTAGCTAATTTAATACCAAGACTTTCAGCTTCAGAAATATGTGCAGTACCATTTGAATTTAACATAAATTTTCCGCTTTCATCACCATATAAAACATGTAATGTCAGTGATTCACCATTTATTTCAGAATAAGCGCCCATTGGAAATTCGCAGCCTACACCTAAAGTTCTTAAAAATGCTCTTTCTGCTTTTGCTTTTATTGTAGTTTCAAAATGTTCAACCGTTTTTAAAATGCTATTTATTTCTTCATCATCTTCTCTTATCTGCAAAGCTAAAATACCTTGGCAAGGAGATGGAATAAATATCTTAGGATCAAAATAATAACTTATCCTATTTTCATAATTAGCTCTTTTTAAACCAGAAGCAGCTAAAATTACTCCATCAAGATTTTCCGTCTCAATTTTATTCATCCTGCTTTCAATATTTCCTCTTATTCCTTTAACTTCTATGTTTTTAATAAGCTTCCTTAGCTGAAAATCCCTTCTTATGCTTCCTGTTCCTATAACACAACCTTCTAAATCTGAAAGTTCTTTTATAGTTTTATTAGAAACTACAGCATCTCTTGGGTCTTCTCCTTTAGGTATTGCACCAAAAATTAATCCCTTTGTATGTTTAGAAGGCATATCTTTCATAGAATGAACTGCTAAGTCTATTTCTTTATTTAATAGAGCCTGTTCAATTTCTTTTGAAAATATACCATTTGCATTTAATTTATGAAGTGGAACATCTAATACAATATCGCCTTTTGTTTTTATAATCTTTATTTCAAAATGTAAGTCAGGATTTTTTTCTTTTAATTCTTTTATTACTAAATTTGTCTGAGTTAAAGCTAAATTGCTTCCTCTTGTTCCGACAATAATTTTCATTTCAATCTCCTGTGTATCTTTTATCCTTTATGTCATTTATAATACCTATTAATTCTGTATTACTTTTTAACTTTAGGCTATCCATTATATCCTTTATATTAATATTTGAATTAACCTCTTTTTCTTTTAATAATAATTCTCTTATTTGGCAAATCAAATTTATTTTTTCAGTAAAATCTTCTGTAATTAACTTTTCAATTTCAATTAATATTAATTTTGCAGCTGTTGGACTTTTGCCCTGTGTATTAACAGAAATAGTTATATTTTCTTTTTGTATTATGGCAGATGTAATAAAATCTGACTCTTTTTTATTGTCAGCTAACATAACTATTGTTTTTTTATGTTTAAAAAATTCCCTAATTTCAGTATTTAGTTTCGCATTATCCGTACAAATAAAAGCCATATCATATTCAGTTTTTATTTTATTTATTTCAAAATTTTCTTTAATAAAATTTAAATTTTTATATTCCTTTTTTAATTCTGATGTATCAAAGGAAAAATCCTTAGAAATAACAGTTATTTCTGCACTTGTACTCAAAAGACTATTTAACTTTAAAAGTGCAGCTTTTCCTCCGCCTACCACCAATGTTTTTTTATTTTCAGTATTGAAACAAATCGGATAATATATCATTAAAATTCAAAAAGTTCATTGAGCACTTTTACATACTCGTTTAACTTTTTTTCCTCCTTAGTATCCTTTAAATTTAAAACCATTTCTCTCATAAGTCTTTTTAGGGATGATTCGACCATTTTTTCAATTATTTTTTTATCCCTGCAGCTTAAATCTGTTTTCCTGTAAATATACGAAAGTGTATCTGATTTTATATGGTTACATTTTTTATACATTGATTCAAGAACTTTATCAGCTTTTATGGTGCTTTTCCATAAATTAAATTCTCTGATGCTTTCATCTATATAAGTCTTGCTATCCTTCAGAAGATTTTCCCTTATGATTTTGTTTTCTTCGGATTCAATCTTTAAAGAATCTACATCAAATAAAAAAATATTATTTATATTTTTTAAATTTTCATCAACATCCCTTGGCATTGCTAAATCAAGAATATACAATGGTTTTGTTCTGTTTTTATCTATATATTCTTCTTTAATAATTACATGAGGGGATGAAGTTGCACTAATTATTATGTCAACATCACGGATTATATCTTTAAAATTTTCAAATTTTACAACTTGAATATCTTTTATTTTTTCAGATATTTCTATTGACTTGCTTAATTTCCTGTTGCAAATAAATATTTGTCCAGTACCATATTCCCTTATATGAGTCAAAGCCAAAATACCCATTTTTCCAATTCCTATAACTAAAACTTTTTTATCTGATAAATCTTTAATTTTATCACGAAGCTTTTTTACTCCTATATAACTTATTGACAGTGGATTATCCGACACTTTTGTTTCAGTTTTTATTTTTTTAGCAAGAGTAATAGCTTCTCTAAATAGTTTGTTCAATATCTTGCTGCTGCCTTTTAGTTCTATGGATGTAATCAATGCATCTTTAACTTGGCCAAGTATTTGATCTTCACCTATTACAATAGAATCTAAACCAGCACATACTTCAAAAATATGATAAACTGCTTCATCCTTTATTTTGCTAAACACATAATTATCAATGCTTTTATCTTTAAAATATGACACAAAAAAATTTTCTACAACACTAACAGCTTTTTCAATATTATCTGAAGCAACATAAATTTCACTTCTGTTACATGTGGATAAAATAATAACTTCTTCTATTTCTTTTTCAGTTAATATTGTAGTAGCTTCAATTTTCTTAGCTTCTGTAAATGTAACTTTTTCTCTTATTTTAATAGGTGACAAATTATGATTTATCCCAATTACTGCAACTTCCATTTCCTACCTCTTATTTTCGTAACCTCTCCTGGTTATAATTTTATTATTGTCAATATAAGATGATTTGTTTCCTACAATTACAATGCTTAACATATCAACTATTTCATAATCAATTGTGTCTAAAGTGCATATGTTCACTTCTTGATTATTTCTCGAAACATTCCTTACTATTCCAACAGGTGTTGTGCCTTGCTTATGTTTTTTCATAAGTTCAATACTTTTTTTCAAATAATCAGGACGTCCGTTACTTCTCGGATTATATAAACATATTACAAAATCACATTCTGCTGCTAACTCAACTCTTTTATATATTAAGTCCAATGGTGTCATCAAATCACTTAAACTTATGTGGCAAAAATCATGCATGAGAGGAGCCCCAAGAACTGCAGCTGCTGCAGTTGATGCTGTAACTCCGCTTATTATTTTTACTTCTTCGCCTTCAGCAAGTTCTAACACAAGTCCTGCCATGCCATATACACCAGCATCTCCAGAGCTGATGACAGCTACTGTTTTTCCTGTTTTAGAAATTTCAACAGCTTTTTTAACCCGGTCAATTTCCTGCATCATTCCGTTAGATATTACCTCTTTGTCTTTTATCATGTCAACTATTAAATTTATATAAGTTTTATATCCAACTATAACTTCTGAATTTTCAATAGCCTTTACTGCCTCATATGTCATCGTTTCAAAGCTTCCAGGTCCTATTCCTATTGCATATATCATTTAAATCTCCCATCTTTTATTAATTAATATTGTTGTAAAATAAGAAACATCTTCTTTTTTCATATCTTTAATATTTTTATAAACTACTTCTTCATCTTTTGATGAATTGCTAACGGCAATAGAGCAATTTTCAAGTTTTTCATCTAACAGCAAATTTATAACTTCATCATAATTTTTATATACTTTCATTAAAACAATTGAATTTTCGTTTTTAATATAGTTTTTAAGTTTATCAGCTCCAATTGTAGCAGGTATAATAAGCAGTGGGTCATCACCTTCAACTAAAGGAAAATTATTATTTGATGCAATATCTAAAAATGAAGTTATGCCAGGTATTGTTGTTATTTTAATTTTATTTTTTAATATTCTTAACAAATAAATATATGTGCTATAAACCATTGGATCTCCAATAGTTACAAAACCTACTATTTTACCATCTATAACATCTTGCTCAATTTCACTTGCTATATTATTCCATGAGTTTTGCAGCTCTTCAGTATCATAATTCATTGGAAAATGTCTATCTTTAATTTCTGTGCTTTCATTTAAATAGCAGTCTATAATTTTATGAGCAACGCTAAATGAATCTGTTTTTTTTGCTGCAGGTACATATAGCACATCTAAAGTTTTTAATATATCTATAGCTCGTTTTGTAACTGTATCTTTGTTTCCAACTCCAACTCCTATTCCGTAAAACATTTAAGCCTCCTGTATTTTTAAATTTTTAAATTTTTAAATTTCTAAATGAATTTATATTATTATTGTAAATTTATCTTTAATATAATTATATATTGTACAATAGCGCATTGCATATTGCCGCTGCAACATTGCTGCCACCTTTTCTTCCTTTTGCAACTATATATTCCACATTATCAAGGCTCATTATAAGTTCTTTTGATTCAACAACATTTACAAAACCAACAGGAACTCCTATTATAAGTTCAGGTTTGAAATTAGTAGTTGTAATAATTTCATAAAGTTTTATAAGTGCAGTTGGTGCATTGCCTATGGCAAATATTACTGGACCTTCTAATTTTGAAGCTCTTTCCATAGAAATTGTAGCCCTTGTTTCACCACGCTCTATAGCTTCTATTGCCACATCTTCATCTGCCATGAAACAATGAACTTTAACACCATATTTTGCTGCAGTTTTTTTGTTTATACCTGCAAATGCCATATTAGTATCAGTTACAATAGTTGCTTTATTTTTTATTGCTTCTTTGGCTTTTTTTACTGCATTTTCAGAAAAACATAAATTATCTAAATAATCAAAGTCAGCTGATGTATGTATTGCTCTTTTAATTATTGGTTCTTTTTCAGGATCTAATTTTATATCGCCTAACTCCTGTTGTATTAATTCAAAACTTCTTTTTTCTATATCATGAGGTTCTACAAATAATATATTTTTCATATTTTCTCCTATTAAATCTTAATTATAAAAAACCATAGCCTCTTAATGGTTATGGTTTTATATGTAACAATTTATACATATAAATACCACTTCCCACCGAAGGATTATTTATAAAATTTATAGGCAGGTCTCCTGGCTTATGGCTTATTACTTATCCTACTTTCAAACCTTCCCGGAAATTTTCCAGTGGTATATATGATTTCGTTCCATTTACAGTAGCGGGGGCTGCAACGGATTTTAACCGCTTTCCCTTTTAACGTAATGACCTATAATTTTTAACTATTCAATTTTTAAATTCTTAATATTAATTATTTTTATTTATCAACTATTTCATCAAAAGTAAAATCAACATTGTATTCATCTAAACATATAGCAACAGTAACTGAATTTTTAACAGTCTTTTTTATAAATAATTTTTTAGAAACACTTCCCATTACAGCTGCTCTTTCACAAACTGTATCAACTCCTGCTATAGATTTTACAAAATTTGAATTAGTAAAACTACCATCAATTTTTTTAAGCTCATCACTTGAGTAAGTATTAAACGGTACATTGAAAACTTCTGCTGTTTTGATTATACCTTCTTCATTTTTTTTCAAATCTATTGAATTTAAAGACTTGATTGCATAATGAGATATATTGTTTTCTGTTAAAACTTCTTTTAAAGCATTCATTATGTCTTTGAAGTCAGCACCTTTTCTACATCCCACACCAACAGAAACTATTTTAGGAATTAAATTTAAAGTGTTTTCAAATGGTTTCTTATTTTCATCTAAACTGATGCATATGCCAGTTTTGCTGTATTTAATAACATTTAAACTTGTAGAATCTTCAAAATCTGTTATATCAAGTTCTTCGGGAATATCACCTATTATTTCAAAATCGCTTTTTAATCTTATTTTTAAATTATCAAGTATGTCTGCTGCTATGTCTTTTGCTTTAGCCATACTTAATATGTGCATATTTTTATTATGAGCCCATTCATCCACTGCAAGTTTATTATTTATGTCTGTAGCTGTTGTGATGATAGGATTTCCTCCGACTATATCTGCAATTTTAAGTGTAAGTTTATTTGCCCCGCCTATATGACCGCTTAATAGTGATATTATATTTAAGCCCTTTTCATCAATACATATGACAGCAGGGTCTGTTTTTTTGCTTTTAATAAAAGGTGCAATTGCCCTTACCGCAATTCCAACAGCTCCAATAAAAATAATGCAATTTTTTTCTTTAAATGACTTTTCAACACTTCTATTTAAATCATCCTTTCTTGCTTTCACATGACAGGCCGAATTTACATATTTTTCAGGAACAAAAGCTTCAATATTGCAATCATTTAAGTACTCAACAATAACATCACACAATTTAGCGCCTTTCCTTGAAAAAGCATACATTGCTATATTCATTTATCAATTCCTACAATTTGGTATATTGTTTTCATATCAACAGAATTTCTCACAGCATCTGCTAATATGTCATATTGACTTTCCTTATATATTGCTATATCAAATATTTCAGAATTTACTTCATCAATACCCTTTTGCTTTTTTAAAATATTAACTAAAGTACTAACAAATTCGCTGTTGTCAAATATACCGTGCATGTAGCTTCCTGCAACATTGTCATTTACACATCCATCTGATTTTTTTCTGAAATTATCAGTTACAATTTCTGCAACCGACAGAGGATTGCAATCATAAATTTCTGTTTCACCCATATGAATTTCGTAACCTGTAACTTCAATATTTGACAAATCTTTATAAAAACCTTCTAAGCAGTTTATTTTACCTTTAACCTGGGTTCTTGTTTTTTCATTATAAAAAATGGTTGAATTATTTAAAAGCCCTATTCCTTTAATACTTCCTCCGCCTTCAACATTTTCAGGATCATTGATTATTTGTCCAAGCATCTGATATCCGCCGCAAATTCCAAATATTGCTTTGCCTTCATTTGCATGAGCAATTATTTTTGGTTCTAATCCTGATTGTCTAAGCCATTTTAGATCATCTATTGTATTTTTAGTCCCTGGAATTATTATCATATCAGGATTTCCAATTTCTAATGTATTTTTTACATATCTTACAGAAACTCCATCAATTAATGAAAATACATTAAAATCTGTGAAATTTGAAATATGAGGAAGTCTTATTACAGCAATATCAATTTGACTTTTTGGATTATAGTTTAAAAGTCTTTCTGACAAACTGTCTTCGTCATCAATATCCACATTTAAATAAGGAACAACACCTAAAACATCTAATTTTGTTATATCATAAAACATGTCTATACCAGGTTTTAATATTTCAATATCTCCTCTGAATTTATTTATTATTGTTCCTTTTATTCTTGATTTATCTTCATCATCAAGCAAAAGCATTGTTCCAGCTAAAGATGCAAAAACACCGCCTCTGTCTATGTCACCTACTATAATTACAGGAGCATCAACTAATTTTGCCATTCCCATGTTTGCTATATCCTGTTCTCTTAAATTAATTTCAGCAGGACTGCCGGCTCCTTCAATAACAATTATTTCATATTCCTCTGCTAAAGAATTAAATGATTTTAAAATATGAGGAGTCATTTCTTCTTTATAATTGTGGTAATTTTCAGCATTTTTATAAACTTCCCCATTTAATACAACTTGGCATCCTTTATTTCCAGAGGGCTTTAATAAAATGGGATTCATTCTTACATCAGGCTCTATACATGCGGCTTCTGCCTGCATAACCTGCGCCCTTCCCATTTCTAATCCTTCTTTTGTTATAAAAGAATTAAGAGCCATGTTTTGAGATTTAAATGGAGCTGTTTTATAACCATCCTGCATAAAAATTCTGCATAGAGCTGCTGTAATTAAACTTTTACCTGCATTTGATGTGGTACCTTGAACCATTATTACTTTTGCCATTTTAAAAATCACCTCTTCTTTTAAATATTATCCTATTATAATATCCACATTTCCTTTTTCATGTTTACCTGTTATTGTACTTGTCCGGTGGTCAGATACTATAACTATTTTTGTATCAGAACCAATATTATCATAAATTACTCTTAAAAATTCTCTGTCTATTTTTTCTATAAACTCAATTTTTCCACGAATGTCTTTTCTGTGCGATATTTCATCCGTTCCATTTATATGCGCTATGACAACATCATGAGTTTTTATTTCATTTAAAACAGCAGAAGCCTTTTCAATCAAATCTGTGTCAACATCACCAGTTGAGTTTTTCAAATTTACTAACTCAATGTTCATGGCAATTGCAATGCCTCTTACAATTTCAGCATTGCATACACAACAACATGATTTGTTGTGAAGACTCTTAAATGACGGCAGTTTAACAGGTTTCGCCACTCCCCATGGATAAAACATATAATCTGTTTCATTGATGCTAATTTTGTTTTCATTTACAAAATTATTTAAAACATCTTGACATTTTATAAATTCCAGCATACGATCCATACTTTGCCCAACATTTTCGTGCGGAGGCATATTATTCAAACTTAATATATGCTTGTTTTTCTTTACAATAATTAAATTTCTATAGTCGCTTATATGATAAAATTTTAAGTTATTCTTAGTTACTACATTTAATGATGCAGTTTTCATTTCTTGTTTTGACAATCCCATACCATTGAAAGATTGAAGTTTATTATTTTCAACGCTTATTAAATTGCACCTTAAAACTGCTTCATCACTTTCTATTTTTATGCCAGCTGATAATGCTTCTAAATATGCACGGTTCTTAGGTATCATATCTTCATTTACACCAAGAATTGAAAGAATGCAATTTAAACTGTCAGGATCTCTGTTCTCTGGGTAAAATATTGTTTTATTATGGCTTCCACTTTTTATTATTTCATTTAAAGTTGGAGTAAATGCATATTGTAGTGGTGTCATGTGATTGAGCTCATGAATTTCTTCTTCGCTTACTCCATCCAATATAATCAATATTGTTTTTGATTTTGATTTTGATTTCATTTGTTTCCCATTATTTCTTTTAATTTATCTATAAATATTTTATTTTCTTTTTCAGTTTTAACTGCAATTCTGTAATATTCGTGGCTGAGATTTTCATAATTAGAACAACTTCTTATTAATATTCCTTTTTTTAGCAACTCTTCTTTTAAATTTAAATAAGTACTTTTTAAAAAAATATAATTAGCGTGAGGTTCATATGTTTTTATATTAAGTTTTTTCATTTCTGTAATCAAGTAATCACTTTGTTCTTTTACAAATGTAACTGTTTTTTTCACATATTCATTCTCATTTAAAGCTGCAACACCTGCTTCTTGTGCAATAGTTGAAACATTCCACGGAGGCCCTGATTTTTTTAAACCGTTTATTATTTCAATATTAGACGATATACAGTATCCAAGCCTAATTCCCGGAATAGCATATATTTTTGTAAATGCTTTTAAAATTATTAGATTGTCATATTCATTAAGAAGATCTTTTACAGAAAAGCTATCTTTATTTTCAACAAAGTCTAAAAAACATTCATCTATTACAATATAAGTATTATTTATTTTGCAATGCTTTATAATTTTTTCAAGCAAAGCTTTTTCAGTAATTTGCCCTGTTGGGTTATTTGGATTACATATAAAAACTATGTTTGTATCTTCATTTATGCATTCAATAATATCTTCATATATTTTGAATTCTTTTTTTTCTTCAAGATTATAATACTTTAAACTTGTATTTGTTAAATTCAATGCTTTTTCATATTCACTAAATGTTGGAGCTGTTAGAAGTCCATTTTTAGGATCTATATTTAATGCAATTCTATATATAGCTTCTGCAGCACCATTAGAACAAAAAATCCATTCTTGTGGTATATTTTCATGTTTAGATATACTTTTTACTAATTCTCTGTTGTTAATGTCGGGATACCTTGTTGAATATTTAATTGAATTTATAATAGCATCAGTAACTTTTTCAGGTATTCCAAGAGGATTAATATTTGATGAAAAATCTAATATATCATTTTCATTTATTCCTGAATTTTTTGATGCAGTGAATATATCTGCTCCGTGTTCCATTTTTGCTCCTATATAATTAATTTAATTAATAATCCTAACAATAAACAAATTACAGAAGTTGTATACATAAGTTTATTAGCTAACCGTATATCTTCTTTAGAAATTTTTTTTATATTATCACCTATTGTAGGTTTTTCTACTAACATGCCACCATAATAATTGCTACCCCCAAGCATTATATTTAATGCTCCTGCACATACAGACTCAGTTTGTGCTGAATTGGGGCTTTTATGATTAAATCTGTCCCTTTTAAATATTTTGTATGCAGCTTTATGATCCATTTTTAAAATATATGATGAACAAATCATTAAGATAGCAGCAATTCTTGATGGTAAAAAATTAGCAACATCATCTGCTTTAGCCGAAAATCTTCCGAAGTTAATATAATTTTCATTTTTATATCCAACCATGGAATCAAGTGTGTTAATTGCTTTGTACATAAAACCAAGGGGTGCACCGCCTATTAAAATAAATATTAATGGAGCTATTACACCATCGGATGTGTTTTCAGCAACTGTTTCAACAGTAGCTTTTGATATTGTTTCTTCATCAAGTTTTTCAGTATCCCTCCCTACTATGTATGATAAGTAAAGCCTTGCTTCGTTTAAATTATTTTTACTGAGAGCATAATAAACTTTCATGCTTTCAACTTTTAAACTTTTAGTTGCTAATATGTAATAAATCATTATACTTTCTATTACAACTGCAAAAGCTGTATTTATTTTAGAGGCAAAAAATATTATTAAATACGGTACAAGAAAAGATGTAAGAACAACTATAAACCAAAGAATAATACCTGCTTTTCTTTCATTTTTCCCATTTTTGCAATTAAATCTAAGTTTTTTCTCTAAATAAGAAATCATATTTCCTATTAATCTTATAGGATGTGGAAAACCTTGCGGATCTCCTATTATTAAATCCAATATATATCCAGTTAATATTGATAATATTATAATCATAATTTATACCTTTTATATTCAATACATTTATTTATAAAATTTTCTGCAAAATTAATATTTCCAAGAAGATGCAAATGTGGATATCCCATAAATTTTGTTTCATCAGCTATTATTGAGTCCCAACTTTTATTTGAATAAGGTTTAGAAGCAACAAAAGAATCACCTATATTTGTACTTTTAGAATAATGGAATTCATGAACATTTATACATTCACCTTTTTTACACATTAAATTGTCCTGTTTAGCTTTTAATGTTGCGTAACCAAAATTATTCAAATTTTTAGTCATATAACTTTGACCGTCTGCTGCAGATACTAATTTATATTCTTTGTTATTTTCATCTTTAAAACTATTTAATAGATACATGTATCCACCGCATTCTGCAAATGTTGGAAGTCCTAATTTAATTTTCTGGTTTAAATCATTTAGCATATCTTTATTTTTAGACAATTCATTTATATAAAGTTCAGGATAACCTCCACCTATATATAATCCACTTATATCTTCGGGCAGTTTCTTATCGTTTAACGGACTGAACTTAATTAATTCAGCTCCTAATTCTTCAAGTAAATTTAAGCTATCTTCATAATAAAAACAAAATGCTTTATCATACGCAACTGCAATTTTTACATCATCTAATTTATTTATTTTAATATCATCATATTCTATGTAATCAGCTTTTTCTGCAAGTTCAAGTAATCCATCTAAATCAATAGTATTTAAAGCAGTATTTCCTAATTCAGAAACTATTGACTCAAGGTTTCCAATTTCTTGTGCTGTAATTAACCCAAGATGCCTACTTTCTAATTTGCAGTTTTCAAGATTAGGCATATATCCATATACTTTTACATCAGTATTTGTTTCAATTATATTTTTGTAATATTCGTACATTCCATGGGAAATATTGTTTAGAATAACACCTTTAATACCGCTATTTTCTCTAAAATTTATAAATCCTTCTAACAAAGCACAAACAGATAATGCCATTCCCTTGCAATTTACTACTAATATAACAGGACATTTTAAAGTTTTAGCAAGCTCATAAGAACTTGATATAGTTCTTGAATCTATGCCGTCATAATATCCCATTACACCTTCTATAATGGATATATCCATATTTTTACTGTTTTTTCCTAAAACATATTTACATGTATTTTGTCCTAATATAAATTCATCTAAATTTCTTGATGATATTTTTATTACTTCAGAGTGAAACATAGGGTCAATATAATCAGGACCTGATTTATATGCTTGTACTTTCTTACCTTTTAATAAAAATGCTTTTAATAAAGCAGTTGTAATTGTAGTTTTACCGCTATTGCTACCAGCTGCAGCAATCATAATTTTAGGTATATTTAATTGAACTTTAATTATTGCCACTTCCTTTGCCACTTATTACATAAATAGGATTTTGTCCCATCATCATATTATAAGAACCAACTTTTTTTGATTTAGAAACTGAAATATTTATTATTTCTGTATCCTTTAATTTATATTTTTCAATACAATTTAATGCTTCATTTAAACTTTGAAGAGTTATTGTATTTATAACAATATTTACTTCAGGATTTTTTTTAAGTAAAACATTTATTATTTCATCTAAATTTCCGCTGCTTCCTCCTATGAAAGCTGAGTCAGGCTTTGGAAGATTTTCTATTCCATTTGGTGCTATATCTTCTAATACTTCTATGTTAAAAGCCTTAAACTTTTTTATATTTTGTTTAATTAAATTAACTGCTTCTTTGTTTTTTTCTATGGCGTATAATAAACCATCATTTAATTTCAAAGCAGTTTCTATGGAAACAGAGCCCGTACCTGCTCCTATATCATAAATAACTGAATTTCTTTTTAAATTTAGCTTTGATATGGAAATTGATCTTACTTCCCTTTTAGTCATTGGGACTTTTCCTGTTATAAATTCTTCATCTTTTATGGAATTAAGGCTTTGGCTATAATCAAGAGCTTCATTATTATGTATTATCATAACACATAATGAATCAAATTTCATATGAAGAATATTTTCAGCGCTGTCTTCTATTACTTTTTCATTTTCATATGATAAGTTTTCACCAACACTTATTTTTAAATTACCCAAACCTTTATCTGTAAGAATTTTACATATATTTTCAGGTCTTAAATCCCCACCAGTTAACAAAAATGTTTTTTTATTAAACATAATATTTGAAATAATATTTGTATTTCTTCCGTGAGCGCTTATAAAGTGAATATTGTCCCAAGGTAAATTTAATTTTGAACAGAAATATTGAAGAGAGCTTATAGCTGGTATATTTTCTATTTCAATATCTTTTTCTTCTAAAATCATTTCTGTTAGTTTCTTAGACATACTGTAAAAACCAGAGTCCCCGGACACTAAAACTGAATAACATGCATAACTGCTTGTTTTTATGTAATTTACTATTTCAATTGAATTGATGCTTATATATGATTCTTTTTTTAAATGAGAAAAACTCTCTATCATTCTTTTTGCACCTATTAAACAATCTGAACTCTCTACTAAATCAATTGCTTTTTTATGCAAATAGTCCATGCTTCCTAAACCTGTTCCAACTATATATACTTTTTTCATATCCATACCTTTTCTAAACTATCTTTTTAAAAATTCACATATTTCTATAACAGTCATTCCTTTTTCTTCAGGCTTTCTAATCACAAGGCATTCTGCATTAGTTTTTATGCATGCATTTACTTTTTCATCAAAACCACCTGATGCTGCACTTTCCTTTGTAACAACATACTTAGCTTTAATAGAATTAATCATTGCAATATTTAATTCTTCGCTGATTGGTCCTTGCATGCAAATTACATTTTTATTTAAATATCCTAATTCAATGCATCTATTCAATGAGTTAATCATGGGAAGAATTCTAACAAAAATATTTTCTGCATAATTTTTAACTTCTGTAAATTTTTCAAGATCCTTACTGCCCGTTGTAAGCAATATATTACCTTTACTATTGTTTAAATATTTTATACATTCTTCTACCGAGTCAAAATATTTACAGTAGTTGCTTTCATTTGAGTTTCTAATAATCCTTAAATATTTTTTATTGCAATCTAATGAGGCTTTTTTAATATTTTCTGTAACTATTTTGGCAAATGGATGAGTAGCATCAACTATAAAGTCATAATTTTTTACCTTAAACAATTCAGCCATTTCATCTTGGTTTAATCTTTTTTGAAATATATTAATGTTTTTCAAATTATTTATGAACTGTTGCCCATAATCTGTGGCAATATACAAATCTGCCTTTATATTATTATTAGATAAAAATTCTGATAACTGTCTTCCTTCCGTCGTGCCACCAAAAATGCAGATACTTACCTTATTCATTTAATTTTCCTATTCTATATTCATGTGTAAAATTAGGATTATATAGTTCACTTCTTTCATAATCATTTCCGAGGAAATATCCTACTAGTACTAAAGCTGTTTTAGTTATGTTATTTTCTACCATAGTTTTATGTAATGTTCCAATTGTACATCTAAATATTTTTTCATCCGGCCATGTTGCTTTATATACAACTGCAACAGGTGTATCTGATTCATATCCTCCTGCTACAAGTTCCTTTGATAACTCTTCGGTTAAACTTGAACTTAAAAATAAAACCATAGTAGATTTATGAGCAGCAAATGAACGAATACTTTCCCTTTCAGGAACAGGTGTTCTTCCTTCCATTCGAGTTATTATTACTGACTGACTTACATTAGGCAATGTATATTCCGCTCCTAAAGAAGCTGCTGCTCCGCAAAAAGAGCTAACGCCTGGAACAACTTGATATTTTATATTTAATTCATTTAAAATGTCAATTTGTTCTCTTATGGCACCATAAATACTTGAATCACCTGTATGAAGTCTAACAGTCATTTTATTTTCAGCTTCAGCTTTTTTAACTGTTTCAATAACTTCTTCTAATGTCATATGAGCACTGTTGTAATGCTCACATCCTTCTTTTGTATAATTTAAAAGTTCTGGGTTAACCAGTGAACCTGCATATATTACTACATCTGCTTCTGTTAAAAGTCTGTGTCCTTTCATTGTAATTAAATCCACTGCTCCAGGACCTGCACCTATAAAATATAACATAATTTTCTCCTCTTAATTTAAAATTCCTTTGTCATTTGAATAAATTATCAAATTCGTTTTTAATTTGTTATCAACTCTTTTATTTATATAAAACAAAGCTTTTTCGCTTATTTTCTTAATTACCTGCTTTTCAATATTTTCTCTTTTTAAAATATCAAGAGCCTGTTCAGTTGTTACACATGATAAAATTTCTTTTATAACTTCGCTTCCTGAATTATACAAACCTGCATAGCAGCTGAAAATTTCCATTCTGAAATCTCCGTTGTGTGAATGAGTATTCATCATGCCACCTGCAACTTTTACCATTTTTCCTATGTGACCAACAATCAATATTTCTTCGAAGCCTAATTCAACACAGTAATCTAAGACCTCTCCTAAATAATTGCTGAATTTCAAACTATTTTCTCCTCTAATATTTAAAGTTCTATCAATGAATGATTGTGCATAATTCCCTGGAAAAGCTAAGAGTTTATTAAACCCTTTTTCTTTTATAACATTCATCTCAATCTTTAAGCTATCAATAAGAGCTTTTTCACTCATAGGTTCGACTATTCCTGTTGAACCTAATATTGATATACCTCCAATGATACCTATGTGAGGATTAAATGTTTTCTTTGCTATCTTTTCACCTTCTGGTACAGTAATAAGTACACTTATTCCTTTATTATAATTATATTGTTCGCAAATTGACTTAACATTTTCAGTTATCATTTTTATAGGACCTGAATTTATTGCGGGACCTCCAACAGGACAATTAAGTCCTTTTTGTGTAACCCTACCGACACCTGTCCCACCTTCTATATGTATTCCTTCTGTCTCAACAAGCTTTACTGTAGCGTATATCATTATACCGTCAGTAACATCTATATCATCACCGCCATCTTTAATGACAGCACAACTTACATCTGTACTATTAAAATTTTGATCTTTTATATCAATTGCTAATTTTTCTCCGTTTGGTAATTTAACTAAAATATTTTCTACGACTTTTCCTGAAAAAATCATTAATGTCGCAGCAGTTGCAGCAGCTGTGGCACATGTTCCAGTTGTAAACCCACATCTTAATTTTTTACCATTTTTTACTATATATTCTTTCATAACAACTCCTTTAGAGATATTATCGTTGGGTTATTTCGTTGGGTTAGGTCATAAAAAAAATCTTCCAATTTTCTTGGAAGATTTAATAATTCAATATATTAACAGAAAAACTGTTAATTCAATTATTTTAGATAATCCTCCCGAATATCTTTAAACATTAAACCTGGCAGGTCTCCTGACTATCGGATCATTTAGTACTCACCTTCCCATGTAATCACACAGTGGCATTAAGTACTATCACCTTTCACAGTAGCGGGGGCTGTAACAGCTTAGACTGTTTTCCCTATTAAAACGTTCGTTACCAAATTTATTAATATTTAGTTATACGAATTATATATTATAAAAATATTATTGTCAACAATCATAAACAAAAGATTTTTTAATTGGGACAATTTATATATTTTAGTAATTATCAAGATTTAATTATCATAAGATTATATTAGAATATATTTGGGGGTATTTATGGAAAATGTGATAAAAAAAATTAATATAATATTTTTAATAGCTCTAATTCTCCTACTATTAATAAACGTTTATTCCTATTTTACTGATTCAACTCTTACAATTGACGCACCAAGTGAAAATCAAATTAAAAAAATAAAATTAGTTATTGACCCAGGACATGGGGGTGTTGATCAAGGAGCATCTGGAGATGATACCCTTGAAGCTCCAATAAATTTAGACATATCACTAAAACTATTGAAATTTCTCCAAGTCAGTGGTTATGAAGTTGAAATGACAAGATATGGGGATATAGGACTATATGACGAAGATTCTAACACCATAAGAGAAAAGAAAAATGCAGATATTAGAAACCGGGTAAAAATTTTAAACAACTCTGATGCTGATTTAGCTGTATTAATTCATTTAAATGCATTTCCAGAAAAACAATATTATGGTGCCCATGTATTTTATAAAGGTAATAATCCATCCAGTAAAACTGCAGCATTTATTATTCAAGAAAGTTTAAAAGAAACACTTGATAAAAATAACAAAAGAGTTCCACAAGCTAAAAAAAATGTAAAAATAATAGATGATTCAGAAATACCTACTGTATTAATTGAATGCGGATTTTTATCCAATACTGAAGAAGAGAAAAAATTATTAACAGATGAATACCAAGAAAAAATAGCATGGGGTATTTTCACTGGATTAATGAATTATTTTAATCAAAATTAATATTTTAAATAAAAATAATATGTTAGTATTTGTAAATATTGTAACACAAATATAAAAAAATGTAAAATTTGATAAATATAGCAATTTATTTATTGAAAAAACTCGAAATTTGTTGTATACTCAAAAGTATATCATATAAATTCAATGGGGGAACATTGTATGGATTTTAAGGGAATTGAGTCGTTTTTAACTAATATAAAGTCTGTCATATCATGCAAAATCGTTGCAGATGAATATAACTCTATTACAGAAATACACGTTTTATCTGATTTAAGCAGACATACAAAACAAGTTGCAAGAGACATTCGCTCAGCTTTATTATCTAATTTCAACTTAGATATTGATTATAAAATAATAAGCGTTGCTCAAATCATGAAAGATCTAACCGTTAACACAGGTTTTAGATTTATTTATGATGGCTATACAAATGAAATTACTCAAGACCGTATTAAAATATGTTCTAAATTTACATATGAAGATAAAGAATATGTTGGTGAAGCTGAAGGAATTAGAACAGAAAAAAACATATTAAAAGTAGCAGCAATATCAACTCTTGATGCAATAAAAAAAGCAATCGGTTTAGACTGCTTTGTAATTGAAGATGTTCAACCAAGTAAAATTGCTGGACAAGAAGTCATGTTAACAGCTATAACATATATAAGCCAAGGAAAGGAAAATGTTCTTACTGGTTCTTCCATAGTAACAAATAATATAATAGACTCTACCATAAAATCCACATTAAATGCAATTAATCGTAAAATATGTTTATTCTTTTAAAGAATAAGTTTATTAAAATATATTTTTTACTTTAAATGATCAGGGCTGACAAATTATAATTTAATTTTTTTCTTAGCGAAGCGTAACCTTCCTGTTCTATTAGCGAACCGAGCAGAGATTTCTGTGGAGGGTATGCAAATGAAAAAAATAATGCCAATAATTGCTTCTTTAGTAGCTTTAATATTAGCTAGTGGCGCATCTTTTAGATGGATATAATATTTTAATAATTAAGTCAGCCCTTCATTATATACGGAGGAAATATGGATATTAACATAAAAAAACCAATCAATAGCACAAAATTTAAAAATATTCGTTTATATTCATACATAACTTTCATTGCATTGTTAGCTATATTAGTTTTATACTTCATAACTCAATCTTATGTCATAAAAGATAAAACATTGCTGATAGTTTTTTCTATTTTATGTGCAATAGCAGAAACATTTATAATCCTCCTGCCTAAAATTGGAGCTGTGTCAGTAAGCTTTGCTTTGATATTTTCTGCTATTTTATTGACAGACCCATTGACTGCAGCAATAATATCCGCTGCTGGAGTTGCATTCAGTTGTCCATATGTTGAAGGAAGAGGTAGGGTTCACATTTTTAACACCCCTCCATATAAAACTATATTTAATGCAAGTCAATACATAATCAACGCAGGCATTGGCGGTATTGTATATGAAATTATAGACAAAACAATTGATGTTGGATTTGTTTTTTTTAATCCTATAGCAAGTGTTTTTTCAATATTTGCATATATTTTATTAAATACATTTTTTATGTCTAACTTAATGGCTATTATAATGGAAGAAAATAAGACTGTAATATGGAAAAGAACCTTTTATGGAATGCTTCCAAATTCTTTTTTAGTCACTATTTTAGGAATTGTTGTTGCATTTTCATACGACAGCTATGGATCTGGAGGAATAGTATTATTCTTCATTCCACTAATGTTTGCAAGATACACATTTAAATTATACATAGATATGAGAAAAAACTATTTCGAAACTATACACGTTTTAATAAATACAATCGAAGCAAGCGACCCATATACATGTGGACACTCAAAAAGAGTTAGCGAATATGCTGAAAATATAGCAAGAAAACTTTCTTTGCCACAGGGCAAAATTGATATTATAAAAAGTGCTGCTTTATTACATGATATAGGAAAAATAGGAATTGATAAAAAAATATTAAATAAAACTGGAAATCTTGATAATGAAGAGTTTTCAACTATAAAAACTCATGCCGAAATTGGCGCTACCATTATAGCTGATTTAAGTTATTTAACAAATATTTCTGATATAATAAAACACCATCATGAAAGAAATGATGGCAGAGGTTATCCAGATGGTTTAACTCATGATAATATTCCTTTAGAAACATCTATACTGACTATTGCAGATTCATTTGATGCAATGACAACTAACAGACCATATAGGCCTTCTATGAGCTTAGAAGATGCTTTGAATCAAATAAAACAAAATTCTGGAAGTCAATTTAATCCAGACATAGTTGACTTAGCTGTTTTAGCATTAAAAGAATCATTTAATAAAATAAACGTTTAATTCAGGTGGGATATGTTAATAGAAATAGTTTTTTTGTCTTTTGTTTCTTTAATAATAATTTTTTTTAGAAAAAGAAACTTAACATTGAATAACTTTAATAATATAGAAATTAAAGGATATAAAATTTTAATTATAGCTGCAGTTGTAGAAATATCATCAGTATTTTTATTTAGAAATTATAATGATAGCTTATTTTTTAAAGTTTTATCTAAAAGCTACTTAATATACCCAGCAATTTTATATGTAACTACAATAAACATCAATAAACATTATATGAAGTTTTTTTTCTTAGGAACTTTATTTAATTTTGTTGCCATAGCATTTAATGATTTTAAAATGCCTGTTTTAATTTCTGAAGCTTTCGCAAATTCAGAAGCTACTAAAATATATCTTGAAACTGGCAAAGATTTAATACATTCTATTATGACGGATGAAACTAAATTTAAATTTTTATGCGACATAATAACAATTCCTCCTCCATACCCTTTTGTAAAAACCATAAGTGTGGGTGATATTTTTTTGCTTTCTGGTATATTTATATTTTGGCAGGAAGAGGTTACAAAATCAACTTAAAATACAAATTGAATTAAAAACATGTACGTTACAGTACCACCTAAAATGCTAATTAAATTATTTCTTTTCCATATATGTAAAGATGCAACTGTAATTATAGATACCACTTCAGGTATGCCATATGGCAACTTTAACACAGAAACATTTTTAACACAGTAAATTATTAACATTCCTATTACTGCAGCAGGTAAAACTTTACCAATATAAACTACATATTTAGGAGTTTCACCTTGTCCAGAAAAAATTAAAAATGGTATTGCTCTTGTAAATAAAGTAACTACTGCAATTACTATTATAATCATTAATGATTGTAAAGTTGTTAACATTCTAAATATTCCTTTCTTTCTTTTATTTCATGCTTATCTTTTAAATCATTATCATCTTGTTCTTTTATTTCTGTATTTATTTTCACATCTAATTTTTTTCTCAATAAAGTTAATACAAGTAGAATTATTATCATCGATGGAAGAAGAAAACTGCTGCTTCCGAAAATTATTAAACATAATAAAGATATTAAAATGCCAGATACTGCAGGTATATGTGATTTAGCTGACAACCATTGTTCAACAAATATTACTACAAATAATGCAGTCATGGCAAAATCAATTCCTTCCGAATTAAATGTTATCAATGATCCTGCAACTGACCCAATTAAAGAACCTATAATCCAATATGATTGATTTAATATAGCTATAAAAAACAAAAATAAATTATGATTTACATCTTTAGGAACATCCGTTAAACATAAAAGTGAATATGTTTCATCAGTTAATGAAAATATCATATAAAATTTAAATTTTCCCATATTTTTAAATTTATCCACCATGGATAATCCGTAAAAAACATGTCTTATATTTACCATGAAAGTTATAAAAGCTACACTTACTAAACTTATACCACCAGTAAATAAATTTACAGCGACATATTGCATACTCCCTGCATATACAAGAGTACTCATTAAAACTGCCCATAAAAAATTATAACCTTTGTTCTCAAATAAAACCCCAAAAGCTATTCCAATAAACAAATAACCCAACATAACAGGTATTGTATATGGGAACGCAGCTTTTAGAGCTTTCATCTTTTCGTTCATAAAATTCAACCTACCTTTATATTAATAAAAATATTATATAACATTTTTACTAATAAATCCATATTTCTCAAGTTTTTTATTTAATAATCATATGGTTTATAAAAAAGATCCTTTTCTACCTCATAGGATGACAAGAAGTAGAAATTTAACTTATTGGGTTATAATAATAATAATTTTATTAAAACATAAACTTAGAAACTAAGAGTGCTGCTATAATTGATGCTACATGTGATATTAAACCTACTTTTATTACATACCTGGTTTTTGAAATACCAACGGCACCAAAATAAATAGCAGCAGTATAAAATATCGTTTCAGATGATCCCATTAATACAGAGGCACAACGTCCTATATAAGAATCTGCACCATAATTTTCAAGTATTGTTTGAAAAACTCCTAAGGAGCCTCCCCCTGACAACGGCTTAACAATAGATAAAGATAAAAGTTCAGGTGGAAACCCAATTAATGAAGTTACAGGGCCCAGTATTTTGACTAATAAACTTTCAGCTCCTGATTGTATAAATATATTGATTGCAAATATAATGGCTAAAATATATGGAAATATTTTAATAGCAGACTTTGCACCATCAAATGCACCTTCTACAAATTCTGTGTATACATCAACACCCTTAAACATCCCATATACTAATATTCCTCCAATAAAAAAAGGAAGCAAAAAATCAGAAAAATTCATTAAATTCTCCCATCCTCTCTCTTTTCATAATATTTTGCAAATAAAACAGCAACAATAGTTGAAAATGTTGTTGCTATAAGAGTAGGAATAATTACATCAGTTGGATTTGCCGCACCAGCATCAGCCCTTAATTTTATAACATTTAAAGGAATTAGCTGTATAGAAGAAACATTGATTATTAAAAACATACACATAGAATTTGTTGCACGTTTTTTATTATTATTTGTTCTTTGCATTTCTTCCATTGCTTTGATTCCAAGTGCTGTTGCTGAATTGCCTATACCAAACATATTAGCTGCTATGTTTAAAATTATTGCATTAATTGCTTTATGATCATTTTCAACATCTTTAAATAATAATTTAATTATTGGTTTTAAAATTAATGAAATTTTATTTAAAACACCTGATTTTTCTACTATTCTCATTAGACCAGTCCAAAATGCCATTATGGCTAATAAGCTTATTATTAAATCAACTGATTTTTGGATGTGATAAAATAACACTTCTGAAATAACATCAGGTTTTCCTGATAATACAGAAAACACCAATCCAAGAATTATTAATCCAAACCAAACTATTTTCAAATAATCACCCTTTCTGATATTATTTGTTACGGTTGACCTACCATCCATTTCTCCAAAAATGTTTTTTGAGCGCGATAGCGCAGTTTCGCAACACAAATTTATTTACTCGCTCTCGCTCGCATAAATTTGGTGCTCATTGCGGTT
>DIVM01000192.1 GCA_002435835.1 Firmicutes bacterium UBA6132 | reverse complement strand
GCCATAGACAGAATTGGAAAAATTGAAAGGGAAGTAATTCCTGATTTATTTGCTGCTCTTATTAACAGCATTGTTGGTCAGCAAATATCAAGCAAAGCTGCAGATACGGTGTGGAACAGGCTTATAATTTTAGTTGGTGAAATTAAACCTGAAACTATTAATAAAATGGATGTTAATGATATACAAAAATGTGGAATGAGTTCAAGGAAAGCAAATTATATTAAAAATTTAGCTAAAAATGTTTTAAATGGTGAACTAAATATAAATGAACTTTATAATTTATCTGATGAAGAAGTTATTAAAATTCTTTCCGCACAAAATGGAATTGGGATTTGGACTGCAGAAATGTTAATGATTTTTTCTATGGAAAGATCAAATATATTAAGTTTTGGGGACCTTGCCATAAGACGTGGTATATGTAATTTATATCACCATAAAGAGTTGACAAAAACACAGTTTGAACGATATAAAAAAAGATACTCTCCATATGGTTCAGTTGCTTCCTTATATTTATGGGCATTGTCTGTGGAATAACAATAAATTTGAAATAGTATTATTTAATAATAATATGAATAAATTAATAATAGGTATATAAAAGGAGGATTTTATGTGGACTAGGGAAGAACTTAAAACAAGAGCTAAAGCAGTGTTAAAAACTAACTATTTAATAGCATTTTTAATGAGTCTCGTTTTATCTTTATCAGGTTATGGCGGCAGCAGTGGGTCTGGAGGAGCAGGGTCTAGTAACAGTGATTCAATAAGAAATAATATTAATATTGATTACAGCAATTTCAGCAATGATTTTCCTAATTGGAATTTTCTTTACAATATGTTTGATCGCTCTGAAGTATTTATTATAATGGGAGCTATAACTATTATTGCTATTGCATACCGTATTTTATTAGGTTTTCAATTAGAAGTTGGAAGTAGAAAATTTTTTGTACAATCGGCTGATTATAAAGATAATACAGGATGCATCCGTTATGCATTTGAAGGTCAAAATTATAAAGGTATTATATCAACTATGATGTTAAAAGGAATTTATAATTTTTTATGGTTTTTACTTTTAATAATACCTGGCATAGTTAAATTTTATGCTTACAGAATGGTTCCTTATATTTTAGCAGACAATCCTTGCATAGGAGCAAATAGGGCAATTGAGTTAAGCAAAGAAATGATGAATGGTAATAAATTTAGTTTGTTTGTACTTGATATTTCATTTATTGGTTGGTATTTTCTTGGGGCTTTATTATTTGGAATAGGAGTTTTGTTTGTTAATCCATATGTTAATGCAACAGAAGCAGAATTATATTTAGTATTAAGAAGAAATGCATTTGATAATAATTTATTAAACTATAACCAAATTAATACAGATTTTTACAAATATTAAATAAATAATAATTAACATGTATAAGTAATAACAATTAAAGCAATCTCTAATGGCAGCAAGAAAGTATTGAAATTTTATGTGTTTATAATAACTACACATAGAATTTTTGTATTTTCATTAATTAATAAAAATTTGACAATTTCAATAAAGTTGCAAAAAACTTCGAAAAGTTTCAAAATTTTACTTGTCAAAACATCAAATACATTATATAATAAATATAACGTGAAAACGTTACAAGATATTATAAGGAGGAATTACATGGAATCATTTGCAAAATTAATTTCTACAATTGATGGTTGGGTTTGGGGCTGGCCGCTTTTAATTTTACTTTTTGGCACTCATCTTTTCTTAACATT
Source organism: Firmicutes bacterium UBA6132 (assembly GCA_002435835.1). The sequence continues at coordinate 1,365 of DIVM01000192.1, read as the reverse complement.
CCGACTCAAGTTCATCCAAAGACACATAGGTAAGGCAATTAAACTTTCAGTAACAAAAGATGATTTTGGTGCAGAAGGCGATGTAAGTCAGTTTAGCGCGCTTGCAACAGCTCTTGCTGCAACAATTGGTACAGGAAATATCGTTGGTGTTGCTACAGCAATAGCTATTGGTGGTCCTGGTGCTGTTTTATGGACTTGGCTTACTGGAGTTTTTGGTATAGCTACTAAGTATTCTGAATCTCTTCTTGCAGTTAAATACAGAGTTAAAACAGAAGATGGAACTATGGCTGGTGGTCCAATGTATGTATTGGAATATGGATTAAAAAACAAGCCTCTTGCTATAGCATTTGCATTCTTTGGAAGCGTTGCTGCGTTTGGTATTGGAAATACTGTTCAAGCTAACTCCATATCAACAATGATGACTAATCAATTTGGAACTCCTACATGGATTACAGGGATTGTATTAGCAGCATTAACAGGTGTTGTTATTATCGGTGGTGTAAAAAGAATTGCAGGTGTTTGCGATAAACTTGTTCCTTTTATGGCAGTATTTTATGTTATAGGATGTGTAATCATACTTACTATGACTTATAAAACTATTCCAGCTACAATTGCATTAATATTTAGAGATGCATTTACTGGTACAGCTGTAACAGGTGGTTTCGCAGGTTCTACAGTTATGATGGCTGCAAGATATGGTGTTGCAAGAGGACTTTTCTCAAATGAATCAGGTCTTGGTAGTGCTCCTATAGTTGCTGCAGCAGCACANNCAACAGGAACATTCTGGGATACAGTTATAGTATGTGCAATAACAGGAATAACTATTATTAATACAGGTGTTTGGACACAAGGCCTTAATGGTGGTGGTCTTACTCATGCAGCATTTGGTAATATTCCAGTTATAGGACCTATAGTTTTAACAATCGGTTTATTAACATTCGTATTCTCAACTATACTTGGTTGGTCTTATTACGGTGAAAAATGCGTTGAATATTTATTTGGTTCTAAAAAGGCAATACTTCCTTACAGAGTAATATATACAATAGCAGTATTTTTTGGTTCTGTAATGTCATTATCACTTGTTTGGGATTTAGCTGACTTATTTAATGGATTAATGGCTGTACCTAACTTAATTTCATTAATAGCATTAAGTGGTGTAATAGTTAAGGAAACTAAGGATTATTTGTGGGATAATAATCTTGATAAAATTTCTCAAGATGTTACTACGGAAATTAAAAGCAAATAAAAATAAATTTAATAAAATTAGGCATTTAGAATTTTTTCTAAGTGCCTTTTTTCGTTATTTATAATATAATATATATAACAAATATGTGAATAAAATTTAGTAATAAAAATTTATAACTA
>DIVM01000087.1 GCA_002435835.1 Firmicutes bacterium UBA6132 | reverse complement strand
CTTCTACATAAACATCACCTTTAAATATTCCGCCTTGGATTTTAAAGTTAGGGCTTTTAACCGTTAATTTTGGTGCTGTTAAAGTGTATCTTGCAGTTACTTTCTTATTTTCATCTTGTGCATATAACGCTAATTTTCTGTAAAGGTCTTGAGCAGCATCACCTTTATTGCGGAATTCTCCTTCAACTACTAATTCTTTATCAGTAGTTAAGTCGTTTAATGTAACTATAATCCATGTACCATCTTTGCTAATTGCATTAATAAATGCAGTTTCTTCATTTACTATAGAAGCTGAAGTAACAGCATCTGCTGAAGAAACTTCTAATTTACCAGTAACTTTTCCTTCTTTACCAGCTTCAGTATTTATAACAGCTGAATCTTTNNGCTTCTACATAAACATCACCTTTAAAAGTTCCGCCTTGAATTTTGAAGTTAGGGCTTTTAACTGTTAATTTTGGTGCTGTTAAAGTGTATCTCGCAGTTACTTTCTTGTTTTCATCTTGTGCATATAATGCTAATTTTCTGTAAAGGTCTTGCGCAGCATCACCTTTATTGCGGAATTCACCTTCAACTACTAATTCTTTATCTGTAGTTAAATCGTTTAATGTAGCAATGATCCAAGTACCATCCTTGCTAATAGCATTTATGAAAGTAGCTTCTTCATTTACAAGTGAAGCTGTTGTAACAACGTCTACTTTTGGTTCCTCTTTAGCTGTTTCAGCTGGTTTTTGACTACATCCTACTAATGCAAAAGCAGTCATTGATAAAACTAATAATAATGATACTAATTTTTTCATACTTTCCTCCAAGTAAATTGTGTAAATTTATTTATATAAACCGGTATTCCGGAATACATATGATTTGATAATTTTTTAATTGTCAAATAAAATCATAGTCATGTTCATAAATATTAAATAATGTATTTATAATTTCTTATGTAAATTTATAATTTTAAAAATATATGATTAAGTTAATGTTTTCAATAATCGCCTATTTAACAACATATCGAATGTTAATTAATAAACATAATTATGTAAAAAAACAAAATCATTATATGTACTTACTTATATAACTTGTCTCAAAAAACTCTCTTATTTAAAATACCATATTATAAATCATTAATCAAGCGTTTTTCATACAATTTCTATATATTTACTATAAGTTATTTTTTTTACTATTATACTTATATTAGTTATAAATTAGTTATAATAATCAATGTTATTTACTAAAAAATGAGAATCTGTTTTTACTAACAGTTCTCATTTAGATAATATAAAATATTATATTGTTTTCTTTATTATATAATGTAATTGACAATCATCAAATGTGTTACCTAATAGTTTTATATAAAAAATTTTATTAATGTTAATAAATTTATTTTTTTATCATATTATAAAATTTCCACTATTATCATTGTTTGAAGAATACGATAATAGCATTTTACATGTTATTATAACTGTAATCAGCATTATAACCGCTGCAATAATCCATAGTTTAGGAATTGATACATATTTTATTATAAAACTATTTAATAATGAACCCAAAAGCCCTCCTAATTGTATTATTAATGAATTTACAGATAATATTGATGCTCTTACTTCGCTTAGTGTTTCACCATTTAATATAACCCCTTCTGCAATATTTGCTATACCAAATATAAAATATATTAAAGTATAAAATAAAATGAACAATGGCAATTTTGTTTGTAGGGCTGTAACTATTAATAAGAAAGATAATATTAGACGAAATATTAAATATACTTTTTTAGGATTAAATTTATTAATTATTTTACTTGAAAAGATATTACCTAAAACTGATGCAGCTAAATAAAGAAATGCCATAACTCCAAGAAGTACCATCATATTATTATCATACATTAAGGAAATAAAATGAGGCTGCCAATAAATCTCTAAAGAGCTTAGGAAAAAACCAGTTGAAAAAACAGATATAAAAATACATTTCAGAGTTTTATTTTCATGTACAAAATTTAGACTTTTTTGAATATGATGTTTTAAAGTAACTTTTTCTTCTTTTTCATATATGTAAGTTTCTTTAATAAAAACAAATGAAATTAGCGCAACAATTACAATTAAAATTATTCTTACTATTAAATTCAGATCATATGTTCCCATAAATGTAATGTACTCATTTGAAATTTTAGGAAAAAATCCTCCTGATAAAGCTCCCGCTGATAATCCAAGTGCATCTAAAACATGAATACGAGTTGTAATAATGTTAAGTTTTTCTTTACCAAATAAATTTATATATGAATCTATAAAAAGTGCTTCCATTGAACCTGATGATAAAGCCCTACTTAAACCATATAGCACTATACCAATACACAAAACCCAAAATCCATGACCAATTAAAATAACTAAAGTGTAAAATAATGACAAAAGCAATGATACACAAAAAGTTTTCTTTCTTCCTATTAAATCTGCCATAATACCAGTTGGTAATTCAAAAGTTATAATAGTAAAAGAATAAATCCCCATAATAATAGAAAGGTTACTTAAAGATGCACCTTTATCTATTAACAATAAACTCAATACAGGTACAAGTAATCCTGAAATATACGAATTTATAAATAATATAAATGAATATAATTTCAATTGCATATACTACTCCTTTTTATTTAAATCTGCTCTGTATGCAATTAGGGCATAATCATATGGATGAGTGTCATCCGTAGCTTTTGAGTGATTTTTTATAAAATCATTAATTAAATCAAATAACTCATTAGCCTTTTCTGTTGTTAAATGAACAACACCTGAAATTTGATCAGCCATTTTATTTCCTTTATTATATTGTTCAATTAAATCAGGTCTCATTGTAGATAAAATATTTTGAAATTCACTATATGTTTCAAATAAAATATTTTTAGCTAAAATATCACGTTCTAATGATAACTCATCATTTATATTTTGACCTATACTAATAGTTTTTGCAGATAATTTAAGATACTTAGCATTAATGCCATTAATAATTTCTATGTGATCAAATTCAATTATTCCTATTTGCTCTAATTGCTTTATATGATGTTGTGCTGAAGAAGGCGATATTTTTAACTTATCTGCAATATACTTGCTAGTAACAGGTTTTCCTTCAAGATTCATAGTTTTAATTATTTTTTGCCTTATGGGTGACATCACTATTTTTAGTTCTTTATCTGTTTTAAGTACAATTTGATTATTATTTTTCATATAACCTCCGACATATAACTTTACAATAATTATAACATTACAATTTATGTAACGTCAATATTAATGTTAATATTTTTATAATATAGTTTTATTAAAGTGAATGAATTCTATTGGAAATTTCCTATATTTGATATATAACTTAATAAGCACATAGTAAGAATTTAGGATGTTTTAATGCAATTTTTATCAAAAACCAAAATATATGTTGACATTTTGTAAAGAACTATGGTATCATACTAAAGTTACAGAAGAAAGTGCCTAATAGCGCAAAACAATTTTTATTTAAATTAAGATCTTGTTCGACTCTTGTGATTTATCATTGCAAGGGTCTTTTATATTTTCAAGACATAGAAAGGAAACAAAATGGAAATTTTAATAGTATTTATACTAAAACTAATCGATAACACGCTCGGAACCATGAAAAATATTTTGCTTATAAAAGAAAAATTCTTCTCTTCGAGCTTATTAGCAGCATTGTCAACAACAGTGGCCCAGCTACATTTATTGGGACTCTGATTCCTGGTCTTGTAGTTAAAAAGTCTGAAAAAGACAAATTATACATCTTTGATATCACAGCAGACAACATGGACAGCGGCAAGGAGTTTGCAGATATTTTAAGAAACGCAAATATTTCTACAAAAACGAGCATCGTTTATAACAACGTAATGAAAAAGACTCTTTCAATCAAAGCATATTGCGCAAACAGAGAAGAAAGTAAAGTTGTAAATGAATTCATACATCCAGATTTTAAGTATAATGTTTATGCTCCAATGAATATAGAATAAATTTTATATTTATATTTTCGGATTTCAAAAGCCCTGTCGTGAATTCGGCAGGGCTCTTTTTTTTTATTTATATAATTAAAACAGTGCTATAGTTAATAAAACTTCATTTAAAAGTAATTTATTCAGATTTATGAATATCATCAACTTTATAAATTACTACATTTTTATAGAATTACGATCTGTTAATAATGGTTCAAATAAAAGTTCTAACTTCTTTTTAATCAATTTAGACATCATGCCAATTGTAAATGCAGCAATAAATGATCCTTCTCTTAAACCAACTATTTTACCCAAACATATCAAGGAAATCACAATTGAAATAATTACCATAAATATATCAAATAAGGTTTTAACTTTACCAAATTCTTTATTAAAGACTTTGGATAATGTTTTTACTAAACCTTCGCCTGGAAGAACAAGAACATCTGCCATTACTTCTAAACTTATTCCAGTTGCTTGTACTGCGCATCCGATTAATAATATTGCTATTTTAAATAAATAGCTATTAATTTCTATTTGATTCAATAATACCGTAAAAGCATCAATGGCCATACCGAAAATTAACACCATAACTATCTGTAGATATTGAATTTTTGGAAAATCGCCTTTTAAAAGAATAACTTGTCCAGTAAGCATAATCATATTAGTAATAAAAGTAATAGTACCCAAGCTAAACGGAAAAATAAAAGTAAGAACATATGGCACACTTGAAACTGGCGCTAATCCTAAATTTGTCTTTACAAACAAAGCAATACCAAAAGCAACTAATATAACTCCAATCATAAAAATTACATATCTTATTGATAAATTTCTTTTATTTGAATTATTGAACATATAATTTTTCCTTCTATAAATGAACTTTTAATTAGTCTATTATTTTACTTTTTTATCTTTCTTCCCTAAAATAATTAACTCCGCAGCTGGCAGGCTGAGAATTTTCTTTTGATTCGCCAATAGAAGTAATCACCAACGCAAGTGCAGTTATGACAAATGGCAGCATATCATAAAACGCATTCGGAATTGTAAAATAGGCTTTTGGAATGTAGTATTTTAAAATATTAAATGCTCCGAAAATAAAAGACCCCAAAATTGCTTTTGTTGGACTCCATTTCGAAAAAATAACAAGTGCTACCGAAATCCATCCCATACCATTTACACTATTGTTCATCCAAACACCTCCATTAATTATAATTGAACAATAAGCTCCTCCAATTCCGCAGATGCCACCGCCTAACAATACATTCAAATATTTTAATTTTGTTACCTTAATCCCTGCTGCATCTGCAGCTGCTGGATTTTCACCAATCGCCCTTACATTTATCCCTAATTTAGTGCGATATAGATAGATGCCACATAAAATTGCAACAGTAATACCTATATACACAAAAGGATTATATTGAAAAAATAATGGTCCAATAACTGAAATATCACTTATAATAGGAATATTTATATTACTGAGTTGTTCAGTAATAATTTCCGGAAGCTTCAAAGAATTTGAATTCGAATTTACGAGCATATATTCACCAAAAAAATTTGAGATACCAACTCCAAATATTGTAATAGTAAGACCTGTTACATTTTGATCAGCCATAAAGGTAATAGTTAGTACAGCATAAATCAATGCTCCTATCAACCCAGCAACAAAAGATGATAATAAAGCAACAATTAAATTATGGCTAATAAAACCTGCCATAAAACCTGCACATGCGCCCATTGCCATCATTCCTTCCACTCCCAAGTTCAAATGGCCTACTTTTTCATTCATTATTTCCCCAACTGTTCCAAATAATAGTGGGGTACCTGCAAGTACTGCAGCAATTATAAAGTTTAAAAACATATTCATTATTTGAAACCTCCTTTATTTAGAAGTACAAATTTATATCGAATGAAAAATTCACATCCTAAAATAAAGAATAAAATTATTCCCTGAAGTACATTAGTTGAATAAGTAGACAACCCATAGGTTGTCTGCATTACACCGCTTCCCTTTTCTAAAACACTAAATAAGAATGATACCAATAAAATGCCAAACGGATTTAAATAAGCTAACCATGCCACAATAATCGCTGTAAAACCAACGCCGCCTGCTACAGATGATGCTAAAGTCATATCTGATCCTGCTGATTGAACCACCCCAGTGATACCGGAGATACCCCCACTTAAAATCATTGTACGGAGAATAATTTTTTTTACATTCATACCAGCATATTTTCCAGTAGGCTGACTTTCACCAACAACACTAATTTCATACCCTTGTTTTGTATACTTAATATAGACAAATACTATAAAAACCAGTATTAATCCAATAATCCACCCAAATTGAACACCAAGTACTTTATCTATTTGAGCATTTGCACTAAACCGTGCTATTTTAGGAAATCCAGAAGATTCAGGATCCATCCATGGGCCATCACGCAAAAATGTTATCATATATAACGCTATATAATTTAACATGAGTGTAAATAAAGTTTCATTAGTATTATATTTTGACTTGAAGTATGCAGGTATAAGACCCCACAAGCCTCCCCCTATAAATCCTGCTAAAAACATTACTAACAATAGCAAAATATGCGGCCAATCGCTATGAAACAATGCAAAATAAGAGGAACAAATTGCACCTATTATAATTTGGCCTTCTGAACCTATATTCCAAAATCTCATTTTAAACGCCAACGTTACACTTAGAGAGGATATTAATAAAGGAATCATGAATTTTACAGTAGCTTGGATTGCCATTTCACTACGAAATGCTCCTGATATAATTGTTAAATATAAATAAAAAGGATTGTAACCTATCAAAAAAATAAATAATCCACCTGCAATTAACGCAAATACAAAAGCAGTTATTCTTAATTTTATTTTATCAATCCTTGAACGTTCTGCTCTTTTTACAGTACGAATAGGAGGTTCTTTTATTTTTTTATTTATATCATTCATACTGATCAACTCCCTTTAAATTACTTCCTGCCATCATAAGTCCAAGTTCTTTTTTTGTTATTTCTTGTGTTTTAACTATTCCTTTCATTTCCCCATGACATAACACCATAATTCGATCAGATAATTCAAGCAAAACATCCAAATCTTCCCCAATAAAAAGAATTGCTACACCTTTTTTCTTTTGTTCATTTAATAAATCATAAATCATATAAGAAGAATTTATATCAAGACCTCTTACTGGATAAGCTGTTATAAGTATATTAGGATTAGATTCAATTTCTCTTCCAAGCAAAACTTTTTGAACGTTGCCGCCTGACATCATACGAACTGGTGTATCAATATTTGGAGTTACAATACTCAATTTTTTTACGAGTTCTTCTGATAACTTTCTTGCAGGTTTTTTATCAATAAAAAAACCTGATTTTTTCTTATAGGATTTAAGCATTATATTTTCTACAATGCCCATAGAACCAACAAGTCCCATACCAAGACGATCTTCTGGGACAAAGCTCATGTTGATTCCTAAATTTATAATTTCATCGGGAGTTTTCCCTATAATATTTTCTTTGTTGCATAATACAAGGCCATTTTTAACATTAACAAGGCCTGCAATAGACTCACATAATTCTTTCTGGCCGCTATTAGCAATTCCAGCTACACCTAATATTTCTCCAGTTTTAAGTTCGAAACTAACATTCTTCAATGCTTCTATTTCATATTCATCATCGACAGTAAGGTCAACAACTTCAAGGATTGCGTTTTTGTTTTTATCGTTTATTATTGGCCTATCTATTTTTAAACTCACAGGCTTTCCGACCATTAATTCTGTCAAATGGTTTTCATTTGAATCTGAAGTTTTAACCGTATCTATAAGTTGACCTTTCCGAAGAATAGACACACGATCGCTTATTTCTAAAACTTCATGAAGTTTATGCGTAATTATGATTATTGCACATCCTTGTTTTTTCATTTTGCGCAATATTAAAAATAATTTTTCTGTTTCTTGAGGAGTTAATACCGCTGTTGGCTCGTCTAAAATTAAGATTTGTGCTCCCCGATATAATACTTTAATAATCTCGACAGTTTGTTTTTCGCTTACTGACATATTATATATTTTTTTCCCTGGCTCCACTTCCAAACCAAATTTATTGCTTATTTCTAATATTCTCTCTTTTAAAACTTTTGAATTTTGATAATTTTCCTTAGTTCCTAAAACAATATTATCCATTGCGCTAAACACTTCCACCAATTTAAAATGTTGATGAATCATACCTATTCCAAACTCAATTGCATCATTGGGTGAACTAATAGTTACCTCTTTACCTGCAATGGATATTGTTCCAGCATCAGGATAATAAATACCGGACAACATATTCATTAATGTTGTTTTGCCAGATCCGTTCTCTCCAAGAAGGGCGAGAATTTCACCATATTTAATATTAAGGTTAATGTTATCATTAGCAACAACACTTCCAAATATTTTTGAAATATTCTTTAGTTCAATCGCGTATGTTGTTTCATTTGAATTTAACATAATAACTCCCATCTAAATTCTTCATTAATTATATCCTAATAATCAAGAATAAGGGGTAAGAATACCCCCATCTTGATATAAAACTATCTCATAGTAACTGTTTTAAAATACCAATCTATTCCCGAGATAATTGTATTTTCATCTAATGTTTTACCTTCTTCTCCAACTGTTGAACCATCATTAGTTTCAATTACCCCTTCAAATACATCAAAATTTTCCTCAACTATAGATTTCTCTGTTTCTTTGATTTTTTCTAATGTGCCTTCTGCAACCAATTTTTCATTAAGAGGTGAAATTTTTACTAATCCTTCTTTCATACCTCCGAAGTAATTTTCACATGTCCATGTTCCTTCAATTACATGTTTTACAGCCCATGTATAATAAACTGACCAATCCCATACAACTGAAGTTAAAGTAGCTTTAGGTGCATCTTCAAACATATCCGTATTATAACCAATACCATATACACCTGCTTTTTCTGCTTCTAACTGGGGATTAGGAGTATTAACATGTTGGGCAATTACATCACAACCTTCTGCTATTAAAGCTTTTGCAGCATTTGTTTCTTCTTCTGGGGAAAACCAGCTGTTAGTAACTTTTACATATACTTTGGCATCTTTATTCACCGAATATACTCCCATAGCAAATGCATTTATACCTCCAGTTACCTGAGAATTTTCCTGTCCCATTGCTGCTACATATCCAATTAAATTAGATTCTGTTTTCAAACCAGCTACAATACCTGATAAATATCTCGCTTGATGAATTTTACCGTAATAATTGTTCATATTTGATCCATTATTCTTATAGCCCGGGCCTTGGGAAAAAATAACGTTAGGGTATTCTTGCGCCAATGCTTCCATAGTATCCATATAACCCCAGCTTGTACCAAATATTATATTAGCTCCTTCTTCAATACATTCAAGTATTGCTGTTTCTGTAGCAGTCGGATCAGTATCATCTACATTGTTCTTACGAATAATTTGACTATTCTCTATACCAAGTGATTTTTGCATTCCTAAAATTCCTTGTTCATGAGCAAATGTATAACCAGATCCATCAGCAGGGTTCCCAATATGAATAACGCCTATTTTTATATTTTCTTTTGCAATAGCTGATAATGAATTAGTCTGCCCTACTGTAGTACCTTCAGTTGCTTCTTTATTAGTTCCACATGCAGAACAAAGTAAAAGTACTAAAGCCAATGTTAAAATAATTTTAATATTTTTTTTCATTTTAGTTCTCCTATAAAATAAAATAATATTTGTTACTAAAACTTCGCTTTCATAAGCACAAATGGTTTAAATATTTTTCTTTGTTTACACATTAACTAATTTTTAAGTCCATTTTACTTATTCACAAGTTTCTTCATAAACAATTGTTCCATTTTGCCCTAATATTGCTTCCCTTGTCTTTTCCAACGATGAAATAATAGCTTTTCGGCCTGGCTTTGATCGTACAAATTTAACAGCAGCTTGTATTTTAGGCAACATGCTTCCAGCTGGAAACTGACCTTCTTCAATCCACGCTTCAGCTTCTTTAACTGACATTTTCTCAATATTTCTTTGGTTAGCTTTATTGAAGTTTATAGCTACTCTATCAACAGCTGTCAAAACAAAAAGATAATCTGCATCAAGTGCTTCCGCTAAGCATTCACTAGCTATATCTTTATCGATTACAGCCTCAACACCTATCAGTTTGTTACCTTTTTCAATTACAGGTATACCACCTCCGCCTACTGAAATAACGATCACACCTGCTTTAACTAAAGTATTGATAATCTCTTTCTCAACTACTTTTACAGGTACAGGAGATGGAATTACTTTTCTATATCCTCTACCAGAATCTTCAATATAAATATCTTTAGATTCCCTCATGAATTCAATAGCTTCTGATTCAGAATAAAAAGCACCTATAGGTTTTGTAGGATTGTTAAAAGCTGGGTCAGTTGAATCAACAATTACTTGAGTGATAACCGTTGCTACATCTTTTTCAATTTTACGTTTTCTAAATTCTTCACGAATTCTATTCTGAAGATGATAGCCAATATAGCCTTGACTCATTGCACCACATTCAGGAAAAGGCATAAAAGGAATGTTACTACTCTCTTTAGATGACTTACCAAAAGCTAAATTTATTATTCCTACTTGTGGCCCATTTCCATGTGATATGATAACGTCATGACCTTGTTCTATTAAATCAACAATGGGTTCAACTGCATGCTTAACTAATTCATATTGTTCAGAAGGTGAATTACCTAAAGCATTACCCCCTAATGCTATAATAATTTTACTCATTTTTTAATCCTCCTTATATCTTTTGTTAAATGCAATTAATGCTTTTTCAAAACATTCTTTTGGCGGATGTACAATACCTGCGCCTACTTGACCGATACCTGCAACTTTATGTGCCATACCTGTATTTATTACAGGTAAAATACCTGTATCTATAACTTTACACAAATCGATACCCAATGCAGAACCTCTGAAATTTAAAGGCGGAAGAGAATAAGTACTGTTTTCACCTGTAGTAATCTCAAACATTTGCTCACTATATTGAATAGCATCATCAACATCACCACCAACGAATTGTACTATTGCTGGAGAAGCCCCCATTGCAAATCCGCCAATTCCCATAGTTTCAGTTATACAGCTGTCTCCTAAATCAGGAGCTGCATCATCTTCAGAAAACCCTGGGAAAAATAGACCTTTAACATAATTTGCTGGAGCTGTGAACCATTCGTTTTCACCAAGTCCACTTATTCGAATACCAAACTCAACCCCATTTCTAGCCATAGTAGTTACAATAGTAGAATATGGAACACCATGACCAGCGTCAAGCGCAGATTTACAAGCTGGCATTGATAAGTTTAAAAAATAATGCTCATTATTTTTTATAAATCCAAGCACATCGCTAATCTGTTCTTTGTTTAGGTCTGTTTTTAAGAAGAAGTCAGAAAGTTCTCTGTATAATAAAGCAGTAGAAGCTTTATTGCGGTTATGACATTCATCACCCATATGAAGAGATTGCGCAGTGATTGATTTTAAATCAATACCCTCAGAAAAACTCAAAGCTTTCTTTAATGCCGGTGCGTAAATATCCTTTAACCATTTAAGACGGCTTATAACTTCCTCTGAATAAGCTCCAAATCTAAGAACTTTTCCAAGTCCTTCATTAATAGTACAATATGCATAATTACCATGTGTAACATTTTTAATAATATGAACAGGCATAGAAGCGGATACTATTCCTGCCATTGGTCCTACTGCTGCATTTTCATTGCATGGAGAAAATTCAATTTCTCCAGACTCTGCAAGTTTTCGTGCTTCTACTTCATCATCAGCTAAACCTTCATAAATCAAAGCTCCAATTACAGCACCCTGTACAGGCCCACACATATTTGCCCATTTTATAGGTGGCCCAGAATGCAGAATTTTTTTTGCATGCATTCCTGGTATTACATTTATTGCTAAATCTATATCTATAAGATAAGGATGCGCATCTTTCACTCGTTTGATTACTTCAGCATTTGCTTCTGAAATTCTATCATTATTCTGAAACTGATCAAGTGCTTTGATAAGATCAATATTTCCTCCAGCGGGAGGTTGCCATTCTACTTGAACAGATTCTATATTCTGCATGTCCAAATCTTCTTTAAATTTTGACGTGCCTATATTTATGACTTTAAGTTCTTGAGTAAATAAATCTTTAATTTCCTTCAAAATAATTCCCTCCTCAATTATATAAATTTAGCTGCAAGCTCAGCAGCTTGTTCATTGCTGTCTGCTATGAATATATTCAAATCTTTCAGCTTTTGTGCTTGATCATAATAGTTTTGCTTATCGTTATAAGTACCACAAATATATGCTATGATGATTAAAAAACGGCCATTATTTTCTGCAATTTTTTTAGCTTCCACTAAAGTTTCATATGTTACTCCGACAGGATCATCATGGGATCCGAATCCAAGTTCAAAATCCAACAGTAATACAGCTGTTTCTAAATCTCTTGCTTCCTGTAAAATTCGTTCGTTTCTTAGTGATGGCTCTATCATAGGATGTGGTTTTCCAAAAGTAAAAACATCATCTCCCATATCAAGTAAAACATGTCCTGAACTTACAAGTACATCCTCTAATTTTTCATGCTCTTTTTTAGCAACATTGCTCTTAATTTTATCTGCATAAGGTCGAAGTATTGTCAAGGCCTCTGAAGTTAGCGTACCACCACAAAATAGTCCTCGTACATATTTTTGAGAATTTGATAATTTTTCTTTTTGTTGTGCAACCCACTCTTCTAAATTATCATTCTTCTTTTTACTCAAATCTGCAGCAGTATCTAATACCTTAATTGCTGCTATTGCTGCCTGATTCAATGTAGGAGCAAAAATAGCACCTATTTTTTCTACTTCTTGTGCATCACCATCTAAAAAGCATACAACAACAGGTTTTGTTGTTACTTCAATATGTTTCAGTATCTTTTCTTGTACTATAGGAGCTGGTGGTTTAGATATCAAAACAATCACTTCAGTCTGCTCATCTTTATCAAGTGCTTTTAGACTTTCCAACATCATTATACCGCCTATATCCTTAGAAAGATCACGACCACCAACACCAATTGCTTGGGAAATACCATAGCCTAATCTATCTATTTGTACGGTAACTTCTTGCAGACCAGTACCAGATGCTGCAACCAAACCAATTTTACCTTTTTTCACTTTATTGGCAAAACAAAGTCCAACTTGATTGATAATAGATGTTCCGCAATCTGGGCCCATTACAAGAAGACCAGCTTCTTTTCCAAATTCCTTTAATTTTCTTTCATCTTCAACCGTTACATTATCGCTAAAAATCATTACATGCATACCATTTTTCAATGCTTGATAAGCTTCGCGCGCTGCATAATCACCACGAACAGATATTATAGCAACATTTGCATCTTGCATAACATTAAGAGCTGCTTTAGCTGTTTTAACGATTTTAGTACCATCTTTTTTCTTGCTTATTTTTTTTGAATTAAGATGTTCTTTTATACTTTCAAGGATTTCTTCTAAGCATTTCTCCGAATCTGCTTCTATAGCAATGATTAAATCATTTTCAGAAGCTTCCTTAGCTTCGTTAGTAAGCAATCCTATATTTTCTAATAAATCTTTATTCATTTGAGTTGCCATGGATACAACTGCCTGTCTTACACCTTCTTGTTTTCTTATACTACCTGATAATGACATCAGTGTAACTGAATCATGATAAGCATTTTTTTCTATTAATATTTTTGAAACCATTTTATTCCTCCTATTTTTGATAAAATGCAAGCTCATATGCAAATATCACTCCAACCAACATATCTGTTCCTGAAGTTGACCCTATTTTCAATAGATCTTGCAGTAACGAATTTATATGATTTTTTTCAGTATTTTCACTTTTATATTGAAGCAATTTAAGCAAAGATTCATTAACAAATCCATCAATGCAGTTCTTTAACATAAAATAACTAACAGTTGTTGTTCTACCCTTTAATCTTTCTATCCACTCATTATCTACATATATATCGTATAACCTTGATCCCCAATATTTCCAAACAGCTAAACAACCTAAAATAAAATCATCACCTGAAGGTGTCAATCCCATCCCCATTCCAACAAATTCATAACTTGCATCAAGTAGTTTTATATTATTATTTTCTCTGACAGCATCCTCCATCTTCTTTAATCTATCTAAAAAGATAGGAGCATAGATATTTACATTTTTCTTTACGAGTAGCTCTTTATGAGAATACTCACACCACGCTGACAAAAGACCGCTATCTGCTCCATTCATTTGAACGAAATCTGATATTTCTTTTAAGTGACATATATTTAGTCGATTCTGTTTTATATACTCTTCAGTTATATTTCCATTCCATATTTTTGCATTTCCAAAATTCCATATAATATTTTGTATTTTAATTTCATTAACTCCATTTCGAAAAACAGGAGTTCCTGTCTGGATAACATCTTTTACATTTTGAAAACAATCCTTATCAATGGTTTTCATCATTTGAGGGGATTGTACAACTTCTTCAAGAGCAAGAGAAAACAGATAATCTTGATTGATTGAAATTATATTAATAACTTTATCAAATACACTGTGAACATTACCTATCAATGTTTTTTCTGAATATTCATCCAACCATATATTTAGTTGTCCATCAATATTACCAATTGATCCATAGATACTATTTTCCATTAAATCACCTTAATTTCTTTATTAACTATTTAAATCCTAAAAAGTTTGTTTAATTCATCTTTTAAAAAATCAAATAAAATTAAAAATCCGTATTTAAGTTCAAGTGTTTTATTAAGGATTTAGTATTTAAAAAACTTTGAAAAAGATAAGAGGTAATATAGTTTACCATACGACCTCTTATAAAATGGAATTTCTTATACCCTTGCTATAACAGAAACAGGACCACCACCATCAGGGCCTTGATGTTCGGCGCCACCTGATACATATACCATTGGATCTTTAGTCAATGTTGCAATAGCAGCATTCACTACAGCACGAGCAGAACGTGTATGGTTGATATCCGAATCATCTATCATCGGATTCCTTCTTCCACGGCATGTACCATTAGAAGCAGCCTCAGCTTTAGCTAATACATTTATAATTTTCGATAACTCATCATCACTTGGATATTCATCAAACACTAAACCTGCACTTTTCATGGCT
>DIVM01000273.1 GCA_002435835.1 Firmicutes bacterium UBA6132 | reverse complement strand
GAATAATATTATTATTTAATTATGAAGCTGAAAAATAAAATATATCAATTTTATCACTGGGAGTATTTCTGGTTATCTGTAATCGTGCTCATAACAATGTTATTGCATTTATCAGTAATAAATGTTCCACATAGTTTCATGTATGATGAGGAGTATTATGTCTGGGACGCAAGAAATATATTAACTACACATCAATATGAACAGACACTTGGAAATCCTCCTCTTGGTAAGCTATTCATAACTGCAGGGATACTCCTCTTTGGAGATAATCCATTGGGCTGGAGATTCTTCTCGGTCATATTTGGATCGCTATCACTGGTTTTATTTTACCTGATATGCAGGAAACTAAATTTATCAAGAACTCTTTCTTCCATAGGAGTTTATATATATGGATTTGAGAACTTAACATTTGTTCAGGCAAGCATTGCTACGCTTGATGTATATCTAAATACTCTTTTACTGGCATCATTCCTGTTTTATCTAAATAGAAAATATTTTTCTTCAGGAATATCCTTAGGTTTGGGTGTTTTAGTTAAGGTGAGCGGAATATTGGCTGGTCCAACTATTTTTATGCACTGGTTATTAAGTAAAAGCAAAAAGACATTATCTTTCTTTTATATTACTGTGCCTTTACTTTTTTCAATTTTCATCCTTATGCCTTTATTTGATTTTGCTGTTTATTTTAAATTTGCTAATCCATTTATAAGAATAAGAGAGATTCTTAGTTTGAGTGTAATGCTTACTTACAAAAACACTATTCATGAAGCACTGAGCCGTCCATGGGAGTGGATCCTTCGATATGAACCACTACCTTACTGGAAAGCTCCAAAATATATAATGGGTATGAGCTTCTCAATCTGGATATTAATCATTCCAATTTTTATATATCTAATTTATAAATCAATAAAAAGAGACGAAGCAGGAATTTTTGGATTATCCTGGTTTTCTGGATTATATTTATTATGGATTCCCGTCTCAATACTGACAGATAGAGTAACATATCTATACTATATCTACCCTGCTGTCGGATCAATATGTCTTGGCATAACTCTGATTATCAATGATTTATTGAAGAATAATAGTAAACACAAGTGGATATTCATTACATTAATTATTGGATTTTTAATATATCATTTTGTTGAATATGCTCGATACTCCACACTTTTTAGCTTCTATTAGTTTTTTAAATCAATATTTTATAATCGGCGAAAAGCTAAGATAAATCCTGGTAAAAAACCTATAGAGATTTTGATAATAATAGTTTGAATATTTTGACATAAAAAATGATACAGCATTGATACCAAATAATTTATAAACTATTTTCATTATTTTGACTACCAGGGTTGAATCATATTTAAATATCCATGAATATTCTTTAATCTCTTTTAAAAATTTATTATATTCGTATCTTGAATTTTTACTCTTAACAGAATAAATGTAGCCTAAAAGTACAGAATATAGTAAAGCATAGAATGATAACATATAAACCTTTACGTCTTTTTCATAATTACCTTTTTTTATAATTTTATACCAGTGCTTAATCGAGCTGAACATGTCGTTAAGTTTATTTATGTCAGTGGTTAGAGTGATTGAGCCAACTCTCTGTTTTCTGTGAACATAAAAAGCAAGATATAATGCATCAAATGTCTTAGCTGTAAGCATGATTTTCGGAAACCAGTCTATATCATCAAGGTATAAACCTGGTTTGAATTGAATTTTATTATTTGTTATTAATTCTTTTTTAACAACTTTGTCCCATGCAAATACCGTTAATTGCTGTGAATCAATCATGTATTTTAATACATTTTCTTTTGTCTGATTTTTTATTTTGTTTCTATCATACTTTGTGTAAGGATGCAGGTATTTATTAATTTTTTCAAAATATAGAATGTTTTTTAAGAAGATAATATCAGGCCCACTTTGCTTGATTATGGAAGCCAGCTTTGATAGTGCATCATTCCTGCACCAGTAATCGTCACTATCCAGAAATATAATATATTTACCTACAGCTTTGTTTAGTCCGATATTTCTTGAATCTGAAGATCCAGTATTCTCTTTATGTATTACATATATATGTTTATTATTTTTAGCATATTCATCACATATTTTCCCGGAATTATCAGTGGAACCATCATCAATCAAGATTAATTCATAATCTATAAAATCCTGATTTATAACACTAAATATGCATTTTGAGAGATATTTCTGTACATTATAAATGGGGATTATAATTGAAAATAACGGATTATCCTTCATCTCATAAATTAAAATCTTTCCTGCATTATTCTGTTGAAAGGCTCTTTATCTACTTTCATCAATATATTTGAATATTGAATTTGTTTTCTGATATATACGATTGTTAGTTTTAAGTTTAAATGAAGTGCATTTATAAAGAAAAAGAAAATATAAATCATCACGATAAATCTCCAAAAATACCATATAGGTTTAACATAATATTTCTTCATATGAACAAGTCTGTTTAAATGATGGATAAAATAAAAGTTTATTTCTTTGCCTATTAGTTTCTTTGAAGAGCTTCCCTCTTTGTGAGAAATCATTGCTTCGAGGACACCTGCCATTTTTACATTATTATTCTTCATTCTGATGCTATATTCATAATCTTCTTCACCAAAGAAATAATCTTCAATAAATAACCCATATTTTTCAAATATTTCTTTTCTAGCAAAAAAAGCACAACCTGTTATGAAAGTAATAGGGTAATAACCAGTCTTTCTTCTGGCAATAATGTTTGAATTATAATATATGTGACTTCCAAAGAAGGTTAAAATTCCACCGAAATTCCATACTCTTCCATTACCCATACAATATATACAGGGAGTGCTTATACCAATTTCTGGATGTTTATCCATAAAATTTAACATTCTTTTAGTAAAATCTTTTGCTAAATAAGTATCGTTATTGAGTATCAATATGTAAGGAAATTCTTTTTCTAAAGCATATTTGATACCAATATTATTTCCTTTTGCAAATCCTAAATTATCATCATTTTGAATCAACACACATGTTTCATAACCTGTATTAATGCATTTAATTTTTATTTTATTAAGCTCTCTTGAATTTACCCGTATGCTTTTCAGGTTTTTATCTTTTATCCAATTCAAAATTTTATCAACAGATTCATCGGTTGATCCATTGTCAATAATAATAACCTGATAATTTCGAATTTTATTATTATAAATGCTCTTAAGGCACTCGATTGTATCGCTCCAACCGTTCCAATTTAGTATAATTATTGCTATTTTAGGACAATCAGGATTGTGTAACTCAGCAGAAATTATTTCTTTACCTCCAAATATTTATCAATTTCAGCTACAGAACTTACTCTTTATGTTGATAATAATTTAATAGCATTGAGTATTAGAATTTATAATTAAGCTTATAAAAGTTTAAATAATTCCTATTAATAACATTTTCCAACCAGACCTGGTTATCAAGATACCAATTTATTGTTTTCTTTAATCCATTCTTAAAACTTGTATCAGGTGTCCATCCCAGATTTTTCTGTATTTTGGATGAATTAATTGCATATCTGCGATCATGTCCTAATCTATCAGTTACATGATATATTAATTTGTCATTAATCTCTTTTCTGTTAGTAATTTCTCTCAATATTGATATTATTAATTTAACCAACTCGATATTTTCAATTTCATTATTACTGCCTACATTATATATATCACCAATAGCTCCCATTTCCGAAACGAGATCTACAGCTTTGCAGTAATCTTCTGAATAAAGCCAATCTCTAATTTGTTTCCCATCTCCATATATAGGAAGGGATTTTAATTTTAATGCATTATTTATTATTAAAGGGATCAATTTTTCTGGAAATTGGTAAGAACCGTAACAATTAGAACCTCTTACTATATTAATCGGCATTTTGTATGTATCAAAATATGATTTTACTAATAAATCAGCAGATGCTTTAGAGGAAGAATAAGGATTATGAGGATTAATAGGGGAATTTTCAGTGAAATTGCCAGTTTCTCCAAGAGTACCATAAACTTCATCTGTTGATATTTGAACAAATTTAGCATCCTCTAACCATTTGTTTTTTGTTAACCAATGCTCTTTAGCAACCATTAGTAGATTATGTGTACCTAAAACATTAGTTTTAATAAATTTCTTTGGATTGTGTATTGATCTATCAACGTGTGATTCAGCTGCAAAATGAATTATTTTATTTATCGAATAATTACTAAAAATATTATTTAGTAATTTATAGTTGTTTATATCACCTTTAATAAATGTAAATCTATTTTTTTGATCTGGTTTTAGTTTTGACAGATTCTCCAAATTTCCACAATAAGTTAATAAATCTAATCCTATTATATTTTTATCTGGATATTTATTTAGATAAAAATAAACAAAATTAGTTCCGATAAATCCTGCGCATCCAGTGACTAATATGTAATTTTTCACTTGTTTATTCTATCTAATTACTTATTTTTTTCAAAAAATTATTTTTCAATAAAATTACCATATGCAATATTAAGTTTTTATTAAGAAGGTTTCACTAATCATTATATTCTTTAAGATCCTTCAGGTATTGTTTACAGATAATATCTGGTTTACCGTTACCCTTTATTTTATGTTGATTTAAATAAATAACCCTTGAGCAAAATTTCTCTACCTGCAGCATATTATGCGAGATATAAATTATTGTAACACCATTTTTTTTGAATTCTTCCATTTTTTTAAAACATTTAGTTTGAAAATTCGGATCTCCAACTGCAAGTACCTCATCAAGAATTAATATTTCAGGATTAACGTAAACAGCTATAGCAAAAGCAAGACGCATATACATACCTGATGAGTAGTGTTTTATCGGTTGATTAATAAATTCCCAAACTTCTGCAAAATCTACAATATCGTTAAAACTTTTATCGATTTCCCTTTTCTTTAGACCAAGAATTGTACCATTCAAATATATATTTTCTTTTCCGCTTAACTCTGGATGAAATCCTGCACCTAATTCAATTAATGGAGATACTTTTCCGTTAACTGTAACCTTGCCCCTGGTTGGTGACATTACGCCAGCGATAAGTTTTAATATAGTTGATTTACCTGAGCCATTTGGACCTACAATACCTAAAGTCTCCCCTTTTGAAACTTCAAAACTTATATCTTCTAAAGCATTAAATTTTTGATAAGTTTCCTTACCGCTGAAAAAAGCTGGTAAAAATTCTTTAAATGTTTTTTGTTTTTGTAATATAAATTGTTTTGTAACATTCTCAAAGATAATATCTGTTTTTTTGTCGTTCATATTCATATATTATCTGCAAAAGTACGTTCTTTATTTTTAAAATAAGAAAGACCCGCAATTAACATAATTATTGAAAGAATAATAGCAATAATGAGACCTCTGAAGGTAGGCATTTTACCTCCAAGAATTGTTTGACGATACCCATTTGTAAAAACACTCATTGGATTAAACTGGAAAAAGAATTGATATTTTTCTGGTATTAAGTCTGCAGGATATATAATTGGAGTCAGGTACATCCATAGAATCAATAAAAGGTTTACTAAATACTGAATATCGCGGTAAAAAAGGTTTGCTGCTGCAATAATCAGAGCAATACCAATTGTGAAAATTTGCTGAATAAAGAATATAGGGATTACCCAGAGAATATTTATATTAACTGGTATTTTGTAAAAGATCATAAAAATTATAAGAATGCATATCGCAAAAAGAAAATCCACTATCCTTGCTATTATTGTTGCAATAACAAAAATTGTTCTTGGAAAATATATTTTTGTTATTAAAGATGAATTAGATATTAAAGAAATACAAGATGAATTAAGTGAACCAGCAAAAAGGTTCCATGGCAGTAGAGCTACATATAGAAATATTGAGTAAGGAATATTGCTTGCAAAATTTGTAGGAACTCTAAGAATAATCGAAAAAGCAAAGCTCATAACAA
>DIVM01000046.1 GCA_002435835.1 Firmicutes bacterium UBA6132 | reverse complement strand
ACCTTTTTGCTAAACTCTTCTGTAAAAATATTCGGTGTGCCTCCTGTGTTTAAGTATAATATATTTGAAAAGCTATTAATTTTGGTCGCATATTTTGTCATTACATAAAAACTTTTCGCATTGTAAATGGGATCAATGAGTATACCATCAGACTTAGCAATATCTTTCATAACCGTTATAACCCTGTCATTGATTTCTCCATATTTAATCCCCTCATTATCGAGGATATTAATATTTTGCTCTTTAACGTCAATATCTTGAGATTCAATTTCAGTCAACCCGGTTAACATATTGAGTACTTCTTTTTTGCATCTTTGAGGATCTCTAGCTACAGTAATTCCAAAAATTTCTCCATTATATTTAAATTTATCTTTTCCATGAATTAGGCCAGCTTGAGTCGTTCCAGTCCCGGTAGGCAAAAAGATTGCATCGAAATTTACACTTAATCTTTTACTTTGATCAAGTATTTCGCCCATTGTATCAGAGTATGCCTTTGCTGCGATCGGCATGTGACCTCCCCCTGGTACAAAATAATAGTTAATGCCTTGCTTTTCTTGATTATATAAGTGGTCATCAATATATTCTCTAGCGTTCTCAGCACTGCAAAAATATTTCTCCACACCTATTAAATCTACTAATAGGCTATTTCCCTGAACTAAATATGAAAAATCAATATCTTGGTGAATGATAATAACATCACATGCTAGTCCTAAGTACGCTGCTATAGCAGCAGTAACTCTTACATGGTTAGAGTGAACACTTCCGAAAGTAATTATTTTTTTTGCATTCTTGACAATGATATCAGCAGCTATGTATTCATATAGTCTTACTTTATTACCCCCAAAATAAAAATCTATTAAATCATCACGTTTCATGTAGATTGATGTTTCACCAATCTTATTTTTCAATTTAATAATTGGAGTTTGAATATTAACTAGTTTAACTTTATTAATTATTCTCACCTTCCCTAACTAAGATTGTCTTCTCAATCAAAGAAATCTTCGATTAACAGACCGTAAATGTATCTATTAATCATTTTCCCATTGTAAATCAAATCGGACCTCAGCAGCCCTTCTTTCATAAATCCAATTTTCTCGAATAGTATCTGTGCTTTATTATTTTCGACTTCTGTGTAAAGATAAACCTTATTCAAATTTAGTGAATATAAAGTATCTCTAAGAAATTTCATTGAGGCTAAATAAGCAATACCTTTATTATTAAATTCATGCTCTCCTATTGATACATAAAATTCTGCTTTTCTATTGCTATTGTCAATATGAATAAGGCCTATCAATCCTACTGGAATATGCTCATTTTCTTTCACTACTTCTATCACACAATCATGTCTCGACTTATCATCAATTACCTTACTTAACCACTGTTTTTCATTAACCTCATCTATTGGTAAATTATAATGTAGATATTTATTTACATAAGGATCATTAATCCATTTTATTTTTAATGGAATATGTTCATATCCGTATTTGCAAATGCCAATCTCAAACTCCATATAGGCTCCTTTGACTATAGCGTCTTAAATAATAATTTGTGATTGTTGTGATTTTCTTTTAAACAATTTAGAATTATCTCCGATGTTTTCCCATCGCCAAAAGGGTTTGAGCAATTCTTTACGTCTTCAAGAAAATGCTTATCTTTGATACTCTTTTCAATTGCGTTAATTATCTCATCTGCTGAATAGTTGACATCAATAACATTTGTTGATCTAATTCTACCTTTCTGTCTATCACCAATATTCACAGATGGAATTTTAAATATTGGCGTTTCTAATAAACCACTACTAGAATTACCGACAACTACATTAACATATTTCATTAAACTTAAGTATTTTATTCTGCCCAAATACCCAATAAAAGTAAATTTATCGTAAAATGACCATTCATTGTACTCTTCAATTATTTCTGCTCCACCTGCATCACTATTTGGATAGGTAATAATCACTTGATGTCCTGTTTCTTTTAATGCTTTCAAAGACTCTCTTACTTGAACCCGTGAATCATTCCAATTTGAAGCTACAGGATGTTGTGTAAACAAAATAACAGGTTTATTAAAATCTATGTGCAGGTCTTCTTCAAGCTCTTCTTTACTTAATAATTTTTCATTTAAAACTGTTTCTACTACTGGCGATCCCGCTAACACAATACGCCATGATTCCTCCCCCAACTTTTTAATGTTTTCCTCATTTTCTTTACATGTAACAAAATGCAATGAAGCCATTTTTGTTATCAAATGCCTTATAGTATCGTCAAAACATCCACCTTCTGTGATATTTCCACCACCGCTGTGGGCTATTGGAATTTTGTGAAAAAAAGCTGCTTGTGCAGCTGCAAAGGTTTCATATCTATCTCCCAATACAAAAAAGAAATCGGGGACTGTCTTTGCCAAAATCAGACTAATTTTTCTGATTAAGTCACTCACCTCAAATACCACGTCTTGATTAGAATTTCCCGATGAACCGATATCAATTTTATAGTCAATTTTGAGTCCGTCATGCTCGATCTCCTTAATGGTACCCCCATATTTTATTGACAAATGAGTTCCTGAAACAATGAGACTATATTCCATTTCATGATCATGACTAATCCTTCTGATAATGGGCGCGAGCAATCCATATTCAGATCTATTACCAGTAAAAAATAGAACTTTAATTTTTCTTTTCATTTGTTCACCAATCATTCTAATAATTGCTATAGCGCTCCTACCATGTCCCAAGTTAATATTTCATCTTTAATCAAATCTCTTGTCACGGTTCTACCTATTACCACATTTAAATACTTTGAGGATAAGCCTGTACCTGGTTTTTTAATCGCTAAATTATCTACTGTGAATTTTTCTCCTTTATTAATATTTTCATTTATAACGATACTTCGACGAGAGATATTTCTCATTTCGATTTCTTCTTCGCACAAAACCTTATGCGTGCACCCCAATGCTTTTTCTACATTTCTGATAGCTGATACCATATGTTTCAATTCTTCAGGGTTTAGTGAAGCCTTATGGTCGGGTCCATCCATAGACTTATCTAACGTTATATGTTTTTCAATCATTTTAGCGCCTAATGCAACAGCAGCTATATCAGCTTCAATTCCCAACGTGTGATCAGAAAACCCAATTTTCGCATCAAAAGCACTTTGTAAGGTTTTGATAAAGTTTAGGTTCACTTTATCAAAATCTGTTGGATACAATGAAACACAATGAAGTATATAAAGTTCTTCATTATTAAATTTCTTGATATATCTAACACATTCGTCAATTTCTGAAAGATCTGCCATTCCAGTTGAAAGAATTATTGGTTTTTGCTTCATCGATACATATTTGATCAAGGGGAAATTATTAATTTCACCTGAAGATATCTTGTGATATTTTACATTTAGACTTTCTAAAGTATCCACACTGTCATTATCAAATCCAGTAGAAAGAAAATCGATGCCTATTTCGTCGCAGTATTTTTTCAATTCTACATGATTTTCATATGTCAATTTCAATTTCATACTCATTTCATACGAACTTTTATATTTTGCATTTTGTTCTTGATAACCTGCATAAGGGGTTGATTTAATCTTTGTTTTTTCCGGATTGAAACTCTGGAACTTAACTGCATCAACGCCTGCTTCTTTTGCTACTTTAATTAGCCTTTTTGCGATATTGATATCTCCATTATGATTTACACCTATTTCACCAATTATCCAAACTCTTTCATCAACTTTCATTACATTTTTGCACCTCACTTCAATAGAATTATTACTTTTCTAACCTTCTTCGCATTTCTTCCATATCATCTAACTGGCCCATATCCATCCAACTGTTTTCACTTATTGGAAAAACACCAATCTTTTCACCTTTGGCTCTATATCCTTCAATTATGTCTGGAAAATCTAAAACCTTATCTTCTTCAAGCTCATCAATTACTTTAGGTTCAACAATGTAAATCCCTGTATTTGTGAAAAAAGATAATTCAGGCTTTTCTTTCATATTTTCTATTTCGCCTGATTCGCTTATTTCGACAACACCATAAGGAATCTTAATATACTTTAAAGAGCAAACCATAGTAATCAAATTGTTTTCCGTTTTATGGTGATTTAATATTTTTTCATAATCTTCCTCTATTAAGATGTCACAATTAGATAAGATAAATGTAGAATGAATTTTTCCTTTTAGAAGACTTAATCCTCCACCAGTTCCTAAAGGCTTGTCTTCATCTACATAATCTACGATGTATGATTTTTCTATTTCATTAAAATATGCTTTAATCATATTCTTCTTATGATTTACAACCAGATAGAATTGATTACAACCCTGTCGATTAAATCGATTTATGATATGCTCAACAATTGGAATTTCTCCAATTGGGATTAATGGTTTTGGGAGTATTTTTGTATATGGATGCAGTCTTGTACCTAGACCACCTGCCATAATGACAACAGGCATATCCAAATGTCTTTTTGATTCAATTTCCTCATCATTCCATAGAAATACCGATATAATATTGTTCTCACTATCCAATATCGGAAGAGCTTCAATTGAATGCTTTTTCATGAAATCTTTAGCTTTGCTTTTGTCTTTTTCTAAAAGAAATTTCGGATTGTAGTTTGCAATATTCTTGACTTTAGCATCTAGATTTCCCTTTTTTAGGATCCAGCGCCTAATATCCCCATCCGTAATCGCTGCAACAAAACGTCCTTCTCTCACAACAAAAAGAACCTTTTTTGCGACTTGATCTAATTGCTCCATAGCTTTAATCATTGTTAATTCTTCATCTATCAAAAATTCAATAACTTCCATTCTTGCACCTCTTTTAAAAATGGCTTATACCATCTCTGGGTTCACTAAGCATTCTATAACATATTCGACATCTTCCTTGGTAAGATTAGAACTACACGGTATGTTTACAATTTTTCCCAGATAATATCTGGCTTTTTCAATCCTGTATGTTTGATTTTTTTTATAAGGTTTTTGATCGCTAATAAGGCCCCATATTGGTCTTGCTTGTATCCTATTAGACGCCAAATAATGAATGACTTGATCTCTATCCAATGTATACTCCGGTCCTACATGTAAAGCATAAAACCAGTAATTGGGCCGGATACTTTCCTTAAAGTTCAATATTTTTAGCCCAGGTATTTTTTGAATTTCTTTTTTATAGAAGTTATAATTGTTCTTCTTAACTTCAATAAATTCCTCTAATTGTTCTAACTGCGCTAAACCTAATGCTGCCTGAAGATTTGTCATGCGATAATTGTAGCCGATTTCATCGTGAATAAAGTAAAGTTCATCGCTTTTTGCTTGGGTTGTCAGGTGTTTTGCTTTTTTCAATAGCTCCTCATTATCCGAAACAATCATCCCACCGCCTCCAGTAGTCATGATCTTATTTCCATTAAATGAGTAGACTCCTATATCGCCAATGGTTCCAGCATGTTTGCCATTGTATTTTCCTTCAAGATAAAAGGTTCCAATGGCTTCTGTTGCATCCTCAATTATTTTTAAGTTGTATTTATCGGCAACACCAATTAGGCTCTCCATGTCAGCCATATTCCCAAAAACGTGCACTACAATCAATGCCTTAATGTGTTTTTTTGTTATTCTATTGATTAACTTATTTCCGATAAAGCTACATTCGTATTCACAGAAATCTTTCAACTTATTTACGTCCATAGTAAGTGAATCATCACAGTCCATAAAGATTGGTTCGGCACCAATATACTTCACTGGATTTACTGCAGCAATAAAAGTGAGTGTTGGAACAATGACTTCATCGCCTTTTTCTACTCCACACACTTCAAGAGCGATATGAAGTCCTGATGTGCCATTTTGACATGAAACGGCACCTTTAGACTTAGAATATTCCGCTACCTTTTCTTCAAACTGGCTTACGTATGGTCCACCTGTTGATACCCACTCTGTCTCAACAGCATGTGTAACATACTCAAGTTCTTTACCTTTCAAATTAGGTACCGATAGAGGTATGAATTTTTGACTCATATTAACCCCTCCAAACTAAATATTGTAAATATCTGTTTTGTATTGCTTCAGATTTTGTTTGAAAAATTCAATAGTCTCTGCCAATCCTTGCTCAAAAGTGTAATTAGGTTTCCAGTTTGTTAGTCTCATAATCTTTTCATTTGAACCTAATAATCTATTTACTTCGCTTTTTTCAGGTCTAAGTCTCTGCTCATCACATATAATTTTAGCATTAGGATTAATTTGTTTGATTAATTCTTCTGCTAGTTGACCAATAGAAATTTCTTGTTGTGTAGAAATATTGATTTCTTCACCGATGGTCTTGTCAGATTTTGCTATCTCAATAAACCCATTTGCAGTATCTTTAACATAATTGAAATCTCTTGTTGGTGTTAATGAACCAAGTTCAATCTCTTCTTTTCCAGCAAGGAGTTGGGTAATAATTGTTGGAATAACTGCCCTTGCAGATTGTCTTGGACCATATGTATTAAATGGACGAACAATAGTGATTGGCATATTAAAGCTACGATAGAATGATTCCGCTAATCTGTCTGCTCCTATCTTAGTTGCTGAGTATGGAGATTGTCCATGATATGGATGCTTCTCATCAATAGGCACATATTGAGCTGTTCCATACACTTCAGATGTTGATGTAATTAAAAGCCTGGATGTATTAAGGTCTCTGGCTGCTTGAAGCACATTCAGAGTACCTTTAATATTTGTATCTACGTACGTATCTGGTGAATGATAACTAAATGGAATAGCGATTAATGCAGCAAGATGAAAAACCTCATCCATTCCTTTCACGGCTTCTCTTACTCCATTTGGATCTCGAACATCCCCAGTAAATACCTCGACTTCTTTCATTATTTCTTTAGGAAGTGTATCCAACCACCCCCAAGAATTAAATGAATTATAATATGCGAATGCTTTAACTTTATGTCCCTGCTTTACTAATTCTTCAGTTAAATGGCTTCCTATGAAGCCGTCTGCTCCTGTTATTAATACATAACTCATAATAATACATCCTTTCCATTTGTTAATTTTATTTCTAACATTTTCTTCTTATATTAATTAACATAAAACTAATAATCCGTCGGCATTCTTTTATTTTTATAATATATCCTATAAGAAAAAATAATAGTGCACCTACGCAACTTACCAAAATAATGGTAATACCATTTCCCAAGTATAGTTGTAATGAATTGTATAATCTCCAAGTAACGCCAGACATTAAAAATGAAGCAATTATTATCTTTATAATTTCTTTAAAGTTCTCGTTAGTATAATCTTTCCCGACAACGCGATAATATGAACGATATAACAAAATAAAACTTACTCCACCAGAAATACTTGTTGCTAATGCCAGTCCAATATGACCAAAATATCTTACCAATATAACATTAAGAATAATATTACTAATAATAGCTAATATTGTATTAAAGAATATAGTATTTTGCTTTTTACAAGATGCCAAAGCTCTAGTTAATATCTCACGATATCCATAAAAAGTAAGTCCTATACTATAAAAAGCTAGACACTGTGAAGTAATAAGAGTATTTTTTGAATCAAATGTTCCTCGTTGATACAAAAGACTTACTATAGGGTTTGATAATGTTGCCAATGCAAAAGAAGCGGGAATACATAATAAAGTAGTTATCATCATCCCTCGGTTTACATAATACTTAGCTTCTTTAATATCATTATTAGCAAAGAGTTTATTTAATCTTGGATATATAATTGTTGCTAAAATAGTTATTGTAAAACCTAATATCATATTAATAATATTGTTTGCATAATTTAGTGCCGTCATAGTACCTTCTGCTAAACTTGATGCCAACATACGGTCAATAACTGTATTAATTTGATTAGCAAATAAACTTAACCCCATAGGAATAGCTAATTTAAATAATTCTAATAAATTTGAGTCCTTAAAATTAAGGCTTAATTGATAATGCAAACCATCTCGTTTTGAGAGTATATTTATACCTGCGGTCATTAGTATGTACCCACCTACATAAACACTAGCCAAAGGAAGTGGATTGCTATACGAGGATAGTAATATAGCGAGAATTGTGATCAAATTTACAATTAAAAAATTACATACACCAACAACATTAAACCTTTCTAAAGAATGGTAGTATCCGGCGATGACATTAAACATACCTTTTGCGGGTAATATCAATATCATTATATTGAATAATTTTACTGCTAATTCTGCTGTCTTATCATCAAATCCAGGTGCAAAAATATATACTATTTGCTTACTCAATAGTAAAAAAATCACCATTAATATAGTGCTAATAAAAATGTTAAACGTCATTATATGCCCATTAAACTTAATGCGTTCTTGACCATCTTTAATTCTTGAGTATATAGGTATGTAAGCA
The DNA here is from genome assembly GCA_002435835.1 of Firmicutes bacterium UBA6132. The sequence goes on along the minus strand of DIVM01000046.1, from coordinate 17,483 downwards.
CTTGTTATCCCACTAAGTAAAAAAGAAAAAACTACTGTAGGAAATGATAAAGCTAATACGTATGCATCTGTAATACTTGATGTTCCAAATTTATATGCTAATATCATTGAACCTGCAAACCCTAAAACTTTAGAAATAACTGTAATAATACCAATTCCAATAGCAGCCTTAAATAACTTTGACATAATTTTCACCTGATTCTTTTTTTATAACATTTGATAACAACAAATGTGGCTTACTCATAAGAATATAGTCGCGATCAATTAGCTGTTGATGCTTATCTGGATTAGAAAGATCATCTAACACACAAGGGATACCAGATTGATACGCTTGTCTCAATACAGTAGAACAAATAGAAACAGCATAACAGCAACTTGCAAGAGAGTTCTCTATGGAAACCAAACGTGGGTCTTCAATATCATCAATATCAAAGTATTTATCTATTATTGCCTTATTACTGTACGATGGATGTAACCGTACAGCTATTGACTTTCCTTTACTTTTTAACATTATTAATGCATCTCTAATTTTACTTAATTGTTCTTCATTATGAACCTGTAAATAGTATTTATAATCTATTATAGGTGTATCAAATGAACGAGATAAAGTCATTGTTTTTAATGGATATATGACAAATTGGGTACTTACTGCCCTTTGATTTTTAAACAATTTTACATAATGATTGTCCCATACAAAACAACGATCAAACTGAAAAAAACTATCTCTAATATTAAACATTTTTTCACCATGCATAATATTAATATGTTCAACATTTTTACTGTGACAGTATCCAGTAAGAACAGATGATACAAAAGAATACTCACCATAAGTTAAAATAGCCTTTGGCTTATATAAACGTATAGCTCGTGAATAAACAGCAATCATGCACATACTTTTAAAAATAAAATAGAACGAAAAAGGATATTTTCTTATCAATTTTGCTATATACTGTAAATCATCTTTTTCCAAGGATCCTTTATCATCGCTTATGATAACATTTTTTCTAAACTCTTCTTCTAATAATTCAGGTAGTATTCCTTTGCTTTTAAAATCCATCGTTGAAACCGTGTCTATTGAGTCAGTACTTAATCGAACATCCTTTTCCTTCAGTATATACATATACATTATCATAAAAGGAATAAGCAAAAATGCCGATGCAAGATTATAAAGAAAGGTTCTAAATATACCTTGTAACTTGTTCTGACACTTGTTTTGATAATATGATCTATCAATCAAATCTGAAGGTTCAGGAAATAAGGTCAAATAATCCTTTAACTTATCAATGTCAAAGCAACTATATGAATATCTACCTATTGCAAGTTTTTGATTTAACATTTTTAATGTATTTATTAGTGACAATAATTTTCACTTCTCTTTCATATCTATATAAAGTTTTTATAATCTTTTGTTTCAATAGCATCTAAAACACATTTTACTTTTATAAGTGCTTCTGCTAGTCTATATTGGGTTTTACAAATTTCATCTAATTCATTCTTAATAGGTATCAATTGGTAAAACCACAAGGTATTTTTATTCATTATTTTTTTAAACTCATTCTTGAATTCTCTTTTTTTTACCCAACGGTTATAGCCCATGGTACCTGCACCTCTTAATAAGTAAATACCCAGTGCCCATATTCTTTGTAACTTCCCGACATTTTCTTTCGCAATGGATGTTTCATATGACTGTGTCTTAATGTCAGCAATTCCAGGTATTTTCCTACGAATTAACTCTTTTAACAAGGCACGATCTAACATATAGTTAACATCCCAAGACATAGCCTCATTAACAAAAAACGGTGACCAAATGGAAAAAGACCTTTTATGTCCACATATACTCTCAAACGCACCTCTACGGTTTCTGCAACCTAAAAAATGTGTTGAATATTCTCCATAAATATCTAAGTTGCTTCTTCCTAAACCCTTTCTTTCGGTTATAAAATTTCTTAGTTTAGTCTTCATATTTTCTCTAATTTCAGGCGGTACTATTTTCTTTAACCATGTAATTGATTTAGGTTTAGGTTGATAATTTATATTGAATAAATATTTCAATGCTCTAGAAATTCTGTCTTGGAAAAGCGAGATTTCATTGATATTATCAAAACTTCGTGTAATATAATCGATCATAGCATCCTCATTCATACCCAATATATCTTCCGGTAAAGTAGCTCCAACTATAGCACCATTCCCTCCATTTAACAAAACTTCAAATTTAGGTAAACCATTTATTACTAATTTAAAAACTTGACTTCCACCAAGAGGGTTGTGCATTACACTATTTTTTATCCTTGTTTCAAAAGTATCATAGTTATATTCAATTTCTTTATGTTCTAAATTGTAAAATTTCGCCAACTGTCTAGCGCTTTTATGATCCCTTGACAATAATATTTTTAGTGGACGTTTCTCTCCTATTATAAAAGAATTAAGCATTAATCCATTCTTTATTGCATAATATGGAATAATACGTGAATCCATTCCTCCACTTAAACCAATTGAATATTGTACATTCCCACATTTTTGCTTGATTTTTTGCATTGTTTCGTTTAATATTCTATCCATATCCTCAACTGCATCATCGAAGGAACGATCTTTTATAGGCTGATAATAAAAATCCCAATATCTTTGCATTATAAGATGCTTAGATCTGCATAAATATGAACCACATTTAGCAGGCAACACCCAATAAAGATTTTTTATAATTGTACCTTCAAATAGCGGATATATATTAATAATTGTTTCATGTAAATATTGTCGATCTATATCATTAAATGAAGGATCAATTACATTAACTGCTTCCCAAAAGTCATCTGTAATAATGAATACTTCATCTTTATAATAATAATACATATTTTCAATTCCAGATTTAGATGTTGCAAAATACACATTTCCTTCTACTTTATCTATTTTTACAATAGAAAAAGCTGAACTAACATCAGTAAGCTTACTTGGATTTATCTCCCAAGAATCTAACAATAAATTATCAATATCATCTATATCAAAATAATCCCCTACAGTTAATATCAAATATTTCTCATTTTCTAGTATATATAAAGGTGATGGCGTTTCTTGATATTTATATTTAGCGAAAAATTCACCATACCTTCTATATCCATTTTCACTTGTCATATCTTTGCCAGCAACTACACAAAATGACATATTTTTTACCTGCTTTCATTATTAATAATAACATAATTCTATATTTTTTCCAGACTGTTGATGAGTTGAATCAATTTATTTGATAACACATTAAAATCGAACTCTTTAACACCTATAAGTGCATTATTAGACATTTGGTCATATTCATTCTTATTCATGTTTTTTATATTTAAAATGGCATCAGCTAATGCTTTAGGAGTGTTTTCATCAATTGTCAAACCACATTTATATCTCTCTATTAAACAATAACCCATCTTTACATTAGAAATTATTGGCTTGCCTGAAGCTAGATATTCAAATAACTTATTAGAACTGTCTCCACGAGACCAGTTGACAAGATTATTAGAATAGTTGAGTATGTTAACTGATGCATGGTTAAGAATATAAGGAATGAATCGTCTATTTACGTATCCTTTTATCTTTACATTCGTTAGCTTTTCGTTCTGAACGCGTTTCTTAATTGCATCTAGCTCATCTCCACCGCCATAAATAAGAAATTGTATATCAGAGTGCTCTTTTAACAACACTGCACAATCTAAAATATTACCTACATTATTTGAAGTTCTAATAGCACCAGTATATACAATATTAAAGATCTGTTTATGTAAATCTGGATCATCTAAAATAAATTGCTCTAGAGATTTCTCATAATCATTCAAATTTACTCCATTGTTAATATACCAACATTTATTTATATTGATATTCCCACCATGCTCAGAATCCCAGCCTCTTTCTTTTAAATAATCTGTATGGCCTTCTTTTGTAAATATGATAGCATCCGCTTTCTTATAAATCCAATTTTCACCTGCAATCATTAAACGTCCAATAATACTTTTTTCAGAAGACTTTCCAATCAAAAATATCTCTTCAGGCCATAAATCTCTTACCTCGCAAATACAAGGAATATTTCGTATTTTTGCTATTTTAATACCCGCGACCATCGCCAAAGGATGTGGACTAGACCCTATTATAATATCCGGCTCTCCATTTTCCTTCGCAAATCTTTTTGTTACTTCGAAAATATTCTTATAATAAACAAGCATATTTTTAACTCTAGAAATCCCATTACCTAAATAGTCTGGAGTTTTTATATAAACAAAAGTTACACCATTATCTTCTAGTACAATAAAAGGTTTTTTATCTTTTATTAAATTTTCATTTGAGAAATGAAGATAAGATGCAGCAAATACAATAATATGATATCCTTTATCTTTTAATACCTGACCAAAATTATATGGCCTTGTCAAACCAGTTAGGGATGGTTGTGATGCATAATGATGGAAATACCATATTATTTTTTTCATATTACTTTTCTCCTTTACACAACTGTGATTTAAATGTTTCTGGTATTTTAAATCCACAATTAAAAATGTAATCAATTGCAGATAGGTTTGGTATAAATTCACCCCATCGTTGATTGTACGTAAATGGCTTATAATCAGTATATTTTAAATGGATTCCTTCCATTTCATAATGTTCATCAATCTGATATGCTCTAGCTCCATTTCCTGATATATATGTTGTGCCACCTATCGCTAAACATATGTCAATAACTCGATCTTCTTTAGCTGAATTAATATTCAACTCAGATGAGCGAATAAATTCAGGATTAATTCCAAAACCTTGACATATGAATTGATTAATTACTATATTCATTTCTGCAAGATTTGGATATTCACGTAGTAATATTTCTCTAAACTGTGGATAGATCTCATTGAAATACTGTGTCTTAGCATAGTTCATTTCAATAGTTTTTAGATGCTTTTCCTTCCATTTAAGTTCGTCTTTAGTTCTAACTTGATTTATACTATCTCCAAAAGAATACTCAACTGGTATTTTTAATCGGCATTCACCTTGTGGGGTTTTTATTCTATTCCAATGATGCATATTATCGTTAGAAAATTGTACATCATCTAAAAATACAAAAATTTGTGATTGGTGAATTTTATAAAAACACCCCAAATAAGGTATATAATCTGGCTGATGTATTGAAATTATCATATCTAAACTCCTTTAAGACATTAGTCTGTTATCCACTCATTTTTGCCTAAGAACTAATAGTTTGCTTGCTTCCTTCAGCAGAACCTTCTTCTACTTTCTTATACACATTTTTTAGTTTTATTACTGTTATAAAAGTTTTTAAAAAAACTCTAATATCTAACATAAAAGACAAATTTTCAATATACTCGGCATCCATTTCCAATTGAAGTTCTCTTGGTGCGTTTGCTCTATAATCAACATCTACAGTACAGAATAACCCTGGACGTACATTATACCGTTTTTCATAAATTGAATTTGATTTATAAGGTTCAAATTCTTCTTTAAGGATTGGGCGAGGTCCAATGATACTCATTTCACCTTTTAATATATTTAACAGTTGTGGAGTTTCATCTAAGCTGGTTTTTCTAAGAAAAGTACCAACCTTAGTTATTCTTGGATCTCCATCATAAGAATTTGCACCACCAATCTGATAAGCATCTGTAATCATTGTTCTAAATTTATAAACAATAAATTCTTTTTTATTAGCTCCAAGCCTTTTCTGTTTAAATATTACTTCTCCCTTACTATCAATCTTAATAGCAAGGGCAATAAGAATCATAAATGGAAGCAATACTACTAATCCACTGAAAGATATAATGACATCTAATATTCGCTTTATATATTTTTTGTACATATATTAGTCTCCCTTTTTTTTGCTATATCAATCTTCTAAATACTGACTGAAATGCTTCTGCATAAACCGTCCCAGATTGTCCACCACGATTTGCAGCAAGTCCTTTAATTACTTCATTGCTTCGAGGGTGTGGAAATTCCCTCATAACTCCTCGATACATTGAAAGTGCTTCTATTTTCTTGTCAATGCCATCTTCACCAACTTCAACAAAAGTATTTGGATTGAACTTTTGCATAGATTCATTTAATCCCCATTCTGTAGCAGATGGTACTTCCATGAATAAAAGTTCTTTAAGAGGAGCTATATCATTCCTACGTTGAAATAATCTAACCGCTGCTTGGCAAGCTAATGAAGTATGTAAATGATCATTATTTAGGTCCGCAGGATGATGAGTAAAAACAACCTCGGCATTAGTTTCAATAATAGCATTTTCTATAAATTGAACAAGTTTCAAATGTGAAACTGTATTTAATTCTATATTTGGGAAATTACCTTTGAATACTCGATTAACACCTAAAACATTCATTGAATCATCTAAATCTAAAGACAACTCATCTAAGTTAGGACGGCTGTTTCTGGCATTGACTTCTCCGGACATTATACAAACATTTATGGAATGCCCTGCTTGAGAAAGTTTATACATTGTAGCACCTGCACCAAGAACCTCATCATCAGGGTGAGCAACAACTATTAAATAATTCATAACTTTATCCTCTTTTATTTTTTTATTCCTACTTTATACTTTTTTGGGGACAGTCCCCAAAAGTCCCTGTTCTATGCTGTTTCTGCATTTAAGATTTTTATTTCACTATGGTTATAAAACACTTGTTCTGTTTTTTTCATTTCTTCGTTTAATTCATCTATGTTGTTCAAAGTTCTTTTATATGTAGGTACTAATTTTGATATGGAACTGATCATTATTTCCTCGTCAATACTATGAGCTGCTTTGTCTAAGTTTTTGATTGTTTCAAATAGCTCCACTTCATTGAACTCTGTTGGTTGTTCTATAAACACTTTATGGATGCTTGTTTTTGTTTGTCCTGATTTTTCTGTTATCAAAAGTTCTTCATATAACTTTTCTCCAGGTCTTAGTCCTGTGTATTTTATTTTTATATCCTTGTTTGGTTCTAAACCTGACAATCTTATTAAATTGTAAGCTAAATCTTTTATTTTTACTGGTTCTCCCATATCAAGGACAAATATTTCTCCGCCTTTGGCTATGGCTGCTGCTCTTGTTACTAACTGAACTGCTTCTGGTATTGTCATAAAGAACCTTGTTATATTTTCATGTGTTACTGTAACAGGTCCTCCTGTTTTTATTTGTTCCATGAATAAAGGAATTACTGAACCATTGCTGCCCAATACATTTCCAAATCTCACTGCTACATAATCCGTTTTCGAGTGTTTGTCAAATGATTGTATTATCATTTCGCAAACTCTTTTTGTAGCTCCCATTATATTAGTTGGGTTAACTGCTTTGTCCGTTGAAATGAGTATAAACTTCTTTACATTGTATTTGTCAGCTAATGACACTGTGTTGTATGTACCTATTATATTGTTTTTAATTGCTTCTTCTGGATTGTGTTCCATGAGAGGCACGTGCTTATGAGCTGCTGCATGGAATACTATGTCTATATTTTCAGTTGCAAATAATTTTTCTAATTTATTTTTATCTCTTACAGAAGCTATTTCTACTTCCATATTTAATGTATTGTTATATTGCCTTATTAATTCCTGCTGAATTTCATAGGCGTTGTTTTCATATATGTCCAGGATTATGAGGCGCTTAGGTGAATGTGGTGCTATTTGCCTGCAAATCTCTGACCCTATGGATCCTCCTCCACCTGTGACTAATATTGTTTTATTTTTTATGTAATGTTCTGTTATTTCACAATTTAATTTTATTGGATCCCTGCCAAGCAAGTCTTCTACTTGTACATCCCTTACTTTTGCTATTATGTTTGTTTGATCATCGGTTGATACAAAGCTTAAAAATTCAGGAAGTATTTTTAATTTGCATTTTGTATTTGCACAAAGATCTAAAATTCTTTTTTTATTCACTTTATCTATCGACGGAATTGATATAATAATTAGTTCTATATCATTTCTTTCTGCCATTTCTACTATTTTACTGCTGTCGCCTACTACTGGAACTTTATGTATGTCTCTGCCTATTTTGCTGATATCATCATCCAAGATGCATTGTACTGCATAATTGTGCGGATTGTTTGATTCTAATTCTTTTAATAACATAGCCGTTGCTTGTCCGGCTCCAACTATCATAACATTTATTTGGTTCGCTGTACTAATTCGGGCTGATTTTCTGTTTATGATTATTTGAATTGCTCTATATACAATTCTTATTGCTATTGTACAAAAGCTTGATACGGGGAAAACAAGGAGATAAACATAATATCTGACAGGAATTTGAAATAGCAATGTAATAATTAAAAATATTGCATTTCCTATAACTGATGCTTTTAAGCATTGGTATATATCTTGAATTCCTGCATATCTCCACATGTTTTTATAAACGCCCATTACTATGAATGTACCGATATATATTACAGTGAATAAGAGGAATTGTTCTGTGAATAAATGTAATTTTTGTATATGTATGCCTGTTACTATGTATGGTAATAAGTATGAGATTATTGCTATTGATGTGTCTATTGCCATAAGTATATATTTTCGGTACTTGTTTAGACATGAAAATAATTTTTCATAAAGAAGTTTGTTGAATGACATTTTAATCCCCCGATCAATATCAAATTTTTATATTTATTTTTATAAATACCCCAATTTTTTATTATTTAGTCCGAATATATGTAATAAGTGTATAAATGTTTTTAAAACATGTATATGCTTATTTGTATATTTAATGCTTGTCGAAAAATGACGAATAATTCGCGCAAAAAAAGACCGCAAAAAATTTCATATATTATTATAAATATATAAAAAAATTGGCGGCCGAACCATCATGGTCTGATATTATCAAACTTTAGACTTCATGCTTTGCGTCCTATTTTTTCAAATAGTTTGCCTTTTCAATTTTATTTCTAAATTAAATTTGTCATTTAATTTAATTTTCTTATGTATAAATGTAATTGTATATTTTACTGTAAATCTATGTCTTTACATGAAATATTATACCACTAATAGTATAATTTGCAAGCGCAAAAAGCATATTTGTTTGGGAAAAATTGGGGAAGCGCATTTTTAAAATACGTTTTTTGTGTTGTGTGTTTGGTTTAAACACATATTATTTATGCTGGTTACAGTTAGCTTTGGTTATCGTTTTTTAGTTATAATATAAACTTAAATAGTATGATTTTTTTGCTTCTTTTTCGTCTTCATATGAAGCTCGTAGTACTTGAACTATTTCAGTATCAACCTTTAATTTTTCTAATTCTGATTGTAAATGTGATAGAATTAATTCTACTTCTGCATCACAGCTTTTTTCTAACTGAGAAATTTTATTAATATTATTTAAAACAACTTCTTGTTTTCCACTTGAATTTTGTTTTTCTTTAGGTAGTGATTTATATTCTGTATATGCCTGTCTTACAACTTCTCCTAATTCTGATACAAAAGATGCTTTTATAGCATATAACTGACTTACGCTATCATTAATAACATTGTCCATGCTATTAGTAGTATCATTGCTTGTATTTTGATTATTATTAGAGTTTGACTCTGAATCATTTTCTGTATTTGTATTTGAAGTATTGTAATTATATTTTTTAGAAATTTCTTCAAGGGTTATTTCACCTTTTATAAGCTTTTCTTCGTCTTCTGCTGAGATATCGTTGATAGTTTTAGTTGTATATTTTTGTAGTTCTTCTTTTAAGTTTTTTTTGTTTTCACTTATTTGTTCTTCCAATTCTTCAGAAGAATATTTAGAGCCATTTATAATCGCAGAAATATTGTCACGTTGAATATATGCCAAAGAACATACTGCGATTATTATTAGTGTTAATATTGTGAGAAATATTTTTTTCATTTGGTACCTCTTTGCTATTTAAATCTAAGGTTTTCGTTTTTTTGGGATAGTCCCAAAGTTACCATTATTTTTTATCTGGAAAAAATGTGTCTATCAAAACATCTATCTCATCTTCTGAATTTGTTGAATCTAATATAGTATTCATCAAATTTAATTGTTCTGTAAATGATAATCCTTTAACTGCTTCTTTCGCTGCATCTCTGTAATCAAAACTGCTGTCATTCATATATTCTTCCATGCCATTAATAATAGTATTTACAGCGTCTTTTTCCTTACTGTTTAATTTAGGAAGTACTGAAGTTTTTAAATCCGATATAACATCTTCCATAGTATTTAAAACTTCTTGTGGTATTTCTTCGCCAGCACTGCCGCCATTAGAGCCTGTTGATCCACCTGTTGATGGTATGGATGGCACTTCTATTACGGGTAGTTCTTTAACAAATTTAGCTAAAGCATCACATGCTTCTGCACGTGTTACGTATTCTGTTGCTCTAAATTTATTGTTTATATCCAATGTCATAATTTTGTTTGAAATAACTTTATTTACATAATCCACTGCCCATGGAGAAACTTCATCAGTAGGTTTAATATCATTTTCATTTTGCAGATTTTCAAACTTATTTATTGCATCCAATATTTTGCACAACTCCTGTCTTGTAACAAAATTATTTGGTTTAAATGTTCCATCCGTGTATCCTATTATATATCCTGCATTTTGTGCAACTAATACTTCATTATAAAACCATTCCTTAGGCAATACATCTTTTAATACTGTAGATTGTTGCTTTTGAGTATATGAAAATATTTGATTTGCTATTTTAACTAATTCAGCTCTTGTAATTTTTCCTTCTGGTTTAAATGTACCATCCGGATATCCATTTATGAATCCTGCAGCATTTATTTTTCCAATACTTTCGTATGCCCAATAGCCTGATTGCAAATCAGGGAATTGAAGAGTAATTTTTGTTTCCTCTGCAAATGCAATTTGTGTGCTTAATACAGTTGTTACTAACATTAATGATATAAAACTTTTAATTTTTTTCATTTGTCCTCCCCTATTGTAAACAGGAGGGTTTTTAGGCCCCCCCTTTTTAATTAGTTTAATTTTTCTTCTATTGTTATAGTTGTAGTTGCTGTTTTTCCGTTATTCATTGATGCTTCAACTGTTAATACATTACCAAATAAATCAATAAATTTTTCTACAGTCATAGTAGAGAAATTTTCATTATTAAGTAAAGTTGATATATTAGCTATAGTTTTTGTATCCCCTTTATAAGAGATACTATATGCTACTTCTTGTCCATTATATTTTAATGAAAGATCTTTAGTAACCAATTTAGCTGCAATTTTCTCTACATCAGCTTCTAAAACAGTTTTGTTGATTTTTGAACCAGTCATATAAACATCAAACAAAGGCATGAATTCGCTTAATTCATCGGCTTCTATACCACCGTTTAATATGTCTTTTAAATCGACTTGATCTGCTTCTAAAGCGTCACCTATTACAGTTCCATCAAGATTATTTAATAGTTTAGTCCAAGCTGTAGCATTAACTGTTTTATCTCCATTAAACAATGGAGTTTCTCCAACTACAATTCCACCTATTTTTGCATTTAAATCTGCAATATAATCATTGAATTCTTCACTAAGATTTTGTTCTATAAAATCAATTATTGCTTCATCTGTAGCAAAAGCTAAGAATGCTTCTGCTTTTGCTAATATAACATCAGCTATTATAGATGTACCAGCAACATCTTTACTATATTCTTTAGATACTAAACCGTCTGGAGAATTAGCTGAAACAGTTACTGTATAATTCTTTGTTGTTGGTGTAGGATCAACTGGGCCGCCACCGCCGCCACCTGTTCCACCTGAAATTACTTCAGGTTTTTCAGTAACGCCTGTACCTAATTCAGTTTTAGTAGCTTTAGCTGTTGAATCCATTTGAATTCCATCAGCATTAGCTGTCAATGTAGCTATTGTACCAGTTCCTAATATTGAAATCGGTTGTTCAACTACTAAATTAGTTATTTTAGCGTCATCCAATACTACATTGGTTTTGCTAATTACTTGAACATCTTGGAAATCTCCAGCTAATGTAACTTTGCCTGTTGAATCTATTGTTACTTTAGCAACTGTACCACCTAAATTTTCCAATTTAGCTTCTGTTCCAACTGATAATTCTTGAACTGTTGTTCCGTTTTCAAGCACTAATCTTACTTTATCTTTTTCAACTTCTATTCTTGCAACTTTTACATTGTTAAAATAAACAGAATTAGCTCCGCCACCATATACTTTTATGGTACCTTTAACTTCTACATTAGTCACATGAACATCACCATCTCCAACTGTTTTAGCAATTATTAAATCACCTTCAACTGTTGTGTCTTTTAATTCTGTTCCTGCTTTGTAAATAACTTCATTTTTACCATTTTGCAAAACATTGTTAAGCATAGTAACTGCTTCTGCTCTTGTTAAATTATCTAATGGATTAAATTTGCCATTATATCCTTTAACGAATTCAGCATTTGTTGCAGCACCTACTTGGCCAACTGCCCAAGAAGAAATATTGCTTGAGTCAGAGAAAGCTGATACAGCTGTTGTGTTATCTGCAAGATATTGAATTCTTGACATGATTGCTGCTGCTTGTTCTCTATTAATGTTTTTTGTAGGTCCAAATTGAGTTTGAGAATAACCTTTTATGTATTCTGTTGCAAAAGCCGTATTTACTGCTTTTTCGTACCATTCTCCAGATTTAACATCTGCAAATGGTGTTGAAGTTTGTGATGTATAATCCACTAAACTGTTGTTTACAAGCTGAACAAATTCAGCTCTTGTAATTTTGTTGTCCGGTCTGAATGAACCATCTGGATATCCGTTGATTTTTCCTTCATCAATCCATTTTTGGATAGTTGATTCTGCCCAGTGGCCGTTATAGTCTTTAGCTGTTGCTGGAGTTTGTTGTGTATCCGCATAAGCTAAGCCTAAACTTCCTGTAGCCATAACTAAACTTAAAATTATAGCTGTTAGTTTTTTAATGCTCATCTTTTTGTCCCCTTTCATTTAATACTATTTTTATTTATAAATAATTTCGATAGAAACCCTTTTCTTTTTTGTAAAGATTTCGGACTTTCGAAATATTTATTCATTAGTATATTTTGTTGATTTAATTTAAATATTTTGTCCGCATAATTTTTATCATATTTTTTCGCAACAAAATTATATGCATCATGAAGATAAAAAGCTCTATTAGTTAAATTATGCATATCTGAAGCTACAAAACTAACTAAGTCATTATCCAATAAAAACTTAACAAATTTACAGCTATCTTTACTTTCTTTGTTTATAACGGTGGTCGCATTAACTTGTAAGTGTGCACCTTCATTTAATACACTTAGCAATAATTCCTCATTATTAAAAAAGCATTCATATCTTTCAACATGTGCAATTACAGGAATATAACCTTTTAATTTTATTTCATAACAAATTTCAGGAATGTTATCAGGAGTATTCAACATACTAAACTCTAATAAAACGTAATTTGAATTTGCAAGCGAATTAAATGACTGGTTTTTAAGAGAATCATAAAAGTCAGAATCGAAATAAACTTCATTACCTAAGAAAATTTCTACATTTAATTGTTCATTTTTTACTTTTTCTAACAAAACATTAAAATTCTGTTTAATTTTACTTAAATCAGTTTCACCACCTCTTTTTTTATAATGAGGGGTTAAAATTATATGTGAAACACCTTTACTTATTTCTTCTTTAATTAAATTTAATGAATCTTCTACTGTTTTAGCTCCATCATCCAAACCAAAAAGTATGTGATTGTGTATATCCATCATCTGTATGTCACCAAACTCCTAAAATTTAATAATAGCTGTAATAATATTTATTTTCCTTTGTTATAGGAACTTTATTAAGTATTGTACCTATTATATTTGCATTAACATTTCTTAAACTGTCCATTGCCTTTTTTGCAATTTCTTTTTCCGTATTTGAATAAGCAATTGTCAGAATAACTGCATCTGAAAATTTTGCAATTGTTATTGGATCACTTACTGCGATTATAGGCGGTGCATCTAAAAATATATAATCATAATGAAATGACAATTCTTTAATGACATCCTGCAATGCTTTGGAATTTACTATTTCAGATGGATTTGCAGGTACTTTTCCAGATGTTATTACATCTAGTTTAGGGTAAACCTGGCTTATATATTTTTTATAATCATCTTTTTTTAACAGCAAATCTGTTAATCCCGTATTGTTTGATAAATTAAATTGTTTATGAACAGCTGGTTTACGTAGGTCTAAATCTATTATAAGGATTTTTTTGTCCTGTTCAGTCATAATAGTTGCAATATTGCTTATTGTTGTAGTTTTGCCTTCGCTTGCTAATGAGCTTGTCATCATTATTGTTTTAATATTTCCATCTATGTTTGCAAACTCAATATTTGCTGCAATCTTCCTGTAAGACTCCGCCGCTGGAGACCTTAGATCTTCTTTTACTTTGAATCTTTCCATTTGCTTGTTTGCTCCCTTGATTAAAATTAGGTATGGAACCTATTACCGATATTTCCAAATATTTTTCTATATCTTTTTCTGTTTTTAATGTATTGTCCAAATATTCTAAAACAAAAATTATTAACAACACTAACATTTCCCCTAATACCGCTGCTATTGCTGTATTCATGATTTTGTTAGGTTTAATTGGCTCTGGCTCTAATGGTGTTTTTGCATAATCTACTACTGCAACATTATCAGTTTTAGTTATACGAATTATTTCCTGAGTAAATTCTACCACAAGAGTATTTGCAATATCAGTTGCTAGCTTCGGATCAGTATTTTGTACTGATACTTTTAATATTTGCGTATCTTTAACTGGTGAAACTGTAATAGAATCTGAGTTAAGCTCCGTTAAATTAAGTTCTTGTTTCGTATTTTCCATAACTGTGTTTGATTTAGCCATTTCAGCATATGTGTAAATTAAACTTTTACTTAAATCAACATCTGATTTATCTATTGCCACATTAGAATCTTTGTTAGATCTTACCATCAGTGTTGTTGAAGATTCATAAACTGGAGCGATTAAATAAATGCTAACAAGCGCTCCTATAATAGCAAAAATAATTGGCACAATAATAATCGGTTTAATACGTTTTTTTAGAATTTGAAGAATTTCCCTCAAATCAATAACTTCATAGTCTTCATTTTCGTACATATTTTACTCCTTGTTTTTAATAAACATTAAATTTTAAGTATAAGAAATGTGGAATTTGTTTGTATTATATTAGATATCGTCAAATATAATTAAATATTTAGAATTATTTCATATTTTATTGATATTAATATTGATATTTATTTTGTGATAAATATCATTGGAAATGTTATTTTGATATCAGAGAATTTTTAGATATAGCATAGCCCCCCATGACTTGTCCCTACTGTCCCTTTTAATGCATACTTAGTCTAATAATTTAATATTCGACCATAATTGTTTTTTGAATTATATATAAATTATATAAAATTACATTTTTAGATAACTTTCTTTACAATATATAATAACATACATTTATTAATTTTCAAGCAGTAAATCTATTAATTTTGTAAATAAATAGTAATGTTGGATGGTGAGAGTGTTTTGTAATTTTTTTAAGAGTTTGTTTTGAGGATGGAATGAGGATTTAGTTTATGGAGTTTATGGAATTTTTGGAATTTTGGAGTTATGGGGTTTATGGAGTTTTTTGAGTTTATGGCTCGAGAGCTTTTTGTGTACAGTCGCCAAAAGCACTCGAGCTGCAAAAATTTGCGTCCCCAAAAAAGGGTGGCAAAAAATTAATAGTATTTATAATAATATTTATTTTTCTTTGTCATAGGATATTTATTTAATATTGTACCTATTATATTTGCATTTACCCTTTTTAAACTATCCACTGATTTTTTTGCAATTTCTTTCTCAGTTTCAGAATAACCAATTACTAATATAACTGCATCGGCCAAAGTTGCAATAGTAATTGGATCGCTCACTAAAGCTATTGGCGGCGTGTCTAATCATATGTAATCATAATGAACTGAAACCTCGGTAATCAAATTTTTAATTGCTTTAGAATTTATGATTTCAGATGGATTTGCAGGAATCCTGCCAGAAGTCATAACATCCAACCCAACATTAATATTATTAATGTAATCTTTATAATCACCTTTATTAATAAGATAGCCTGTCAGGCCTCCATTATTTGATAAATTATAATTTTTATGTACAGATGGTTTGCGTAGATCTAAATCAATCAAAAGTATTTTTTTGTCTAAATCTGTCATAACGTTTGCAAGATTGCAAATAGTTGTTGTTTTTCCCTCATTAGCCAAAGAACTTGTTAACATAATAGTTTTGATATCATTATCAATATTTGCATACTCAATATTTGCTGCTACCTTCCTGTATGCTTCTGAATGAAATGAAAGGTTTTCACCTTTTAAAAATACTTTTTCCATTTAATAATTTCCCCCCAAATTATAATGTTTAGATATTTTTTTTATTAAATTAGTGTTATAAGTTTGTCCATTAAAACAAAAAAACCGCTAAAAAGAGTATTAATCTTTTAGCGGCCGAACTATCATAATATGAATAATTTACATTTGCCATATCTTAGACTTCAAGCTTTGCGTCCTTATCTTTCGGTAAGTTTGCCTTTATTTTCTATATTATATCATTATTTCCATAAATTTCAAGTATTTTTTATTATTTATTATTTATTATTGGGGACGGAGCTTTCGCTGCTTAGGGACGGACCCTTTTCTGCAAAAGGTCCGTCCCTAAAATACTAATCAATTATTTTCCATTTTTATGAACTCAACAATTAACTCATCTAAAATTCTACTAAAATTTAATAATTCTGCGCTTGTTATTAAGTTGCATTCACCGTCTAAAATATTATTATTTAGTTGATATTTCATTTCCCCTATAAGATATCTTAAATTATTTACTGTAGAACCATTATGATTTTGATCTATTTGTTCATTTTTAATAATTTTACTTTTACAAAACTCTTCATATTGCATATAAACCTTCCTAATAATATTTTTTATAAGTTATTTAAGCACCTTTGATAAACGAGCCATCTAAGGCATAGGGGATTCCTTCCATTATGATTATGTTTACTACAAGCAAACAAAAAGGCTACTAAAAAGAATAATAAATAATCTTTTAGCAGCCGAACCATCATAATATGAAATTTTTCATACCTTAGACTTCAAACTTTGCGCCCTTGTTTTTCAACAAGTTTGCCAGTATTTGACATAATTATAGCATATCTTCCAAAAATAGCAAGAAATTTATTTTTTAGGGACGGACCCTTTTCTGCAAAAACGACCTCCCCAAACTTTCATTTATTTATGATATTTTATTTTTCAATAATACTATGTTGTAGCAGTTGTCTGCTGTAACACCTCTTATTGCACTAATTTCTTTCGACAATCTTTCTTCAGACTCTGATACTATTCTTTGTACATGTTCAGCAATAAGAATATTGTTGTCAGTCAACATTTCTTTGAAACTTTGTTCTTGTTTCTCAAATTTCTGGTCCATTTCTTGAGATAGTGATATAAATTTACCATCCATACCTTTGAATTTTTCGTCCATTTCTTG